>CBEVZO010000136.1:0-7880 GCA_965554365.1 uncultured Anaerolineae bacterium | reverse complement strand
CGGTATGGCAGCAGGTGACACAAGCAACAGAGTCTTGATCCGTGAGTGACTCTGGAGGAGAAGTATATGACCGAGAGTGGGCCAACGATTCTAGTCATTGATGACGATTGGATGAATCGGGAACTGCTGGAAGCGTATCTCAAGACAACGGGGTATCGCGCGCGGCTGGCGAACTCTGGTGAACGCGGGTTGGAACTCGCGTTTGAGGAAGTCCCCGCGTTGGTGATGCTTGATGTGCGGCTTTCCGGTATTGACGGGTTTGAGGTGCTGCGTCAGTTGAAGGCGGACGCGCGTACGCAGGCTGTGCCGGTGCTGATGATATCCGGGTTGCAGAGCGATGAAGACATACAGGCGGCGCATGACGGGGGCGCAGTGGGGTTTGTGGGCAAGCCCTACGACATAACGGAGCTATTGGCGCAGATTGCGGAGTTGGTCAACGCGTCGTAATCTGTGGGGGAGTGCTGGGCGGTCGTGGGGGCCTCGGACCGTGTGTGTAGTGTGGTGTGACGCGCGTAACTGAGTGTGAGCGTAGGACGTGGTATGTCTCGTTATCGATCCGGACCTTCCCCATTACTGGTAATTATGGTAGGTGCTTTGGTGGTGTTTGGCGGCTATTTTGTGTGGAAAGGGTTCTTAAATTTCCTTGAAGATCAGGGTGATATCACCGCACAAGTAACACGACAAGCGGTTGCTTCTGCTACCGCCAGAGCCGCGCCGCTGCCTGTGCTGCCGACGATTTTCATTCCACCCACCTTTACGCCGCTACCCCCGTGCATCTGGTTTGAGGTCGCTGTTGATCGTGCGGTGTATCGCGAGTGTCCGAGTACGGACGACACACAGTGTCCGATCCGCGAAGTGATTCTCTACGGCACGCAGTTGTGCGTTTATTCGCGCGTGCCAGGAAACATCGAATGGTACGTGGTAGACTTGAACCACGAGGGAGCGTACCGCGACACGGTGTATGTCCATGAGAGTGTGGTGGAGGCGCTCAACCCGACGCCGACGATTACGCATACGTACACGCCTTGGCCGACCATTACGCGTACGCTATCGCCGACGCCCTTATCGGTGACGCCTACGCCGACAGTGCCTGGTCCGACACCAACGTCGTCACCTCAGTCTTCGCCCGCCCCGTCGCGCACGCCGCTGCCTTCTGTGACGCCACTGCCGCCGGACACCTTGCCGCCGTCACCAACGCCGCCCGACGTGTCGATCTAGTGTTTTGACTGTGAGGTCGGGGGACATCCTGTATACTCAACTCAACGTGTTATGGAGACTTTTTTGCTTTTGTTGATCACCATTGAATCATCCTTATGACTGCAAACGGCTGGCTCCAAATTGAAGCACCGCAGCATGTGCTGGCAATCGTGAATCCGGTTGCCGGGGTCAAGCGTGGTAGCATCGTTCTCGAACGTTTGCAGGCGCTTACAACCCCACGTATCACGCTGCATACCACCACGCTGGATTTTGATTACGCCGGAGCGATCCATGATGGTGTGGTGCAGGGTGCGGATCGGCTGGTGGTGGCGGGCGGCGATGGAACATTGATGGGATGCGTCACTGGTGCGCTGCACGCACTCGGCGAAGGTCATACGTTGCCGGTGGGCTGGGTTCCGGTGGGCACGGGTAATGTGGTATCCGGTTTCCTGGGTCTTCCGCACCGCATCGATGCGGCGCTGAAGCTGGCGTTGGGCAGCGGTTATGTGCGCGAGATTGATCTGGCGAAAGTGGGTGAGCGTTACTCGGTGCTGCGTGTATCAACGGGGTTGGAAGCCGATATCGCTGCGGGGGTCAAACGCGAGGAACTCAACCGTCTGGGGTTGCTGGCATATGGCATGACCAGTCTGCGTTCGTTGCGCCAGTCGAAACCGATAGAATATCTGATTTCGTTGGACGGGCAGTCGCCGTTACGTGTGGAGGGCATTACCGCGTTCATCACCGCCACCGGCGCATTGACATGGATGAATGGGTTTGCGGTGATCAATGAGGCGATTCAGCCCGATGACGGCCTGCTATATGCGGGGGTATGGCGTCCACTAAACGCCGAACGGGTGCTGTCGAATATCACGCATCTGGTGGCGGGCAGCGGTTTTCCGCCGGAATCGATCCTCTATTTCACCGCGCGCAAGCGGATCGTGATCGACACCAAAGAATCTCAGCCAACTCAAATTGACGGTGATCCGTTGGGCACGACGCCGATCATGGCCGATCTGTTGCCTCATGCCTTGCGGATTCTCGTGCCGCACACCCCGTCACGCGGTGTAGCGTATCTGGATTGGCTATCTGGCATGCGACCAGCGGAGGACGGCACAGAGTAAACTTTCTTGTACGGTCACTCTGTGTCTTGCGCGGTGGGCAGCCAGAAGCCAAACGTGCTGCCTGCGCCGAGCGTGCTGCGAACGAACACTTCCCCACCGTGTTTTTCTACGATGGTCTTGACAATCGCGAGGCCCATGCCCTCGCCTTCGATCTTCTCGATCACTGCGGTTTTGGCGCGGTAGTCTTCCTCGAAGATGTGTGCCATATCATCCTCAGAGATGCCAATGCCCTCATCAGCGACAGTTAGTGTGACGCGATCATCTTCCGGCGTGATGGTGATGGTCACGGGGCTGCCTTCCGGGGAGTACTTGATCGCGTTGTGAACCAGGTTGCTGATTGCATTTCGCAAGCGCCGCGTATCGCCTGGCACCGTGAACGCATTGTCAGGTGTGTGGATAGTTAGCTTCACATTTGTGGTGTAGAGATAAGAATTGTGATCAGCTTTCACACGTTTGAGAAGGTGATCAAGGTTCACAACTTCCAAATCTAGTTCACTATCAGTCTCTAACCACCCCACATCCTCAAGTCGATGTAAATGGTTCAAAGCCCTCGCCAAGCTATCACTAGCTAATTGTGCTAGCCTACAACTTCTTTCGTCAGTGCCATGCGTGATGATGAATTTCATCGCGTCTTGACCGGCGGCAATTGGCGTTTTGAGGTCGTGGGTCATCTTCTTCATCACCCGTTTGCGTGTATGGCGCTTGAGGGCGGTTTGATGTTGTGTATGAGGCACAGCGATTAGTTGTACCCATTGGGTTGTGCCGTCAGGTAGCTCTATAGCTTCACGCAGCGAGGCTTCGCCGTTTTGCAGACGCGTTATCAAGGGGTGTAGCGGGTCCAGCGGGAGGCATGTGTTCGGGGCGTGTCCGAGAATCTTGTCTGCGTCCAACCCGAACGCAGTTTCTGCGGCGGGGTTGAAGATGCAGATAAACCCTTGCTCATCCAGTGCGATCACTGCATCTGAGGTGTGGCGGCATAACAGGTCCAATGCGGCGTGGTCAATTGTTCGTAGCGTCATGCGGATCTGTGTCTCCCATCAACAGCGCTGGCAAGTCGCGCAGTGCATAGGCGACGCGTGTGCCATACCATGTGAGCAGACCCCCATCAATGAGGTGGATGCGTTCATTGTGCGCGGCGGGAATATCCAACGCACGGAACTCATCAGCCTCTGCTGCGCCGAACGCGTATGGTTCGTCCGGCAGCAACACCACCTCGGGCTGTGCAGCGATCACCTCATCTAGGGTTATGCGGGGGTAACGCCGATCCCGTCCCGCAACGCGTGGATCATCATCAGGATACGGCGCTGCCTGTCCGAGATCGGCTTCCAATGGGAACTGCCGTTCGCGGTCGGCAAACACGTTTAGACCCCCACATATCCGCACCACATCATGTGCATACGTCGCGTGGTTAAACGTCATCCAGGGATTGCGCCAGATGGGTGCAAAGACCTGCACCGGCGTGATCGCCTGGGATACTGCCAGATTGTAATCGTAAGCCCGTTCGATCTCTCGCACGCGTAAGGACATTGTCCCGTGATCAAAGACTGCCATGATGTTCCACAGCAGGTTGAGCGCGTCGAAGATAGTACGTGGCCCTGTCACCCAGATCGGTACACCCGCATCGTGCAGTGCAGCAGCATCTTCACGACGATTTTCCTCGTCGTTCAGTAACACCATATCCGGCTGCAACGCGATGATGCGCGCAACGTCTGGATTTTTTGTCCCGCCTACCCGTAATATTGAGTGTAACCTGTTTGCAGGGCGGGTGCAATAGTTAGTGATTGCCACAACACGATCTCCCAGGTCCAGATCAAACAACGCTTCGGTCAGACTAGGGACCAGTGACACGACGCGCTGCGGTGGCATCGTTAGTGGATGATCCATCGGCGAAGGGTATGGGCTGGTGTCCTGTGGAGGAATGGCTGTCATGGCGATGTTTCTCCTGCGCAATGGTCAGGTAGCGGATCACACGTCGGGATCGTATTCCTGACCGAGTGTGATGGTGATCGCGCGATTGCCCCACACTTCGACTTCGCCGTGCGGGCCAAATGCAATGGCTGCACCTTCACCCAGGCCAAGGCCGTAAGAGGCCGCTGATTCTGTGATGCAAGCGCGCAACAGGTCGGCGTGTGCAGGCGTATAGCCGGGCATGATCAAACTGCTGTCCAGCCAGTTCAGCCCCGGCAGAATCGTGTCATCTGCTTCACGGAATGCGCCCCACAATGCGGCACTCTGCCCGATGGCGAAGATTGTCGCTCCGTGTGCGAAGGCCTGCAAGATACTATCCAGCGCGACACCGGCCAGTGCGTCGTATAGCGTCTCGGTATGTGGCCCTGCGCCGAGAATGATCACGCCCGCCTCGCTGATCTGTGTGAACAAAACGTCGTTTTCCTCGGTCACGATATCGACGAGATAGCCGGTGCGTGCGCCGAGTTCGCGCAGCGCATCCATCTCCGCGTCGGCAGTGTCCAAGTCGTTCGCTGCCCAGATATAGGCGATGGGGCCTTGCGAGAGAGTATGACCGAGCATGTGCGCGGCGATGCTCGATCCGTCATCGGAGTCATTGGAGCCGCCGCCGGATAAAACCAGCCAGCCACTCCCCGCGCGCCAGCGGAAAATGTGTTGTTGTGGCATAACGAACTTGTGATGCTCCTCCTGGGTGCTATGGTAAACGTTAACCCGGCAGCACATACGACGCGACGGCTGAGGCCAGCAGATCGACCGCCAGCGGGATTACGGCGTCGTCGTCGAAGTCGAAACGCGGGTGATGGTGCGGATAATCCAGTGCGCGTTCCGGGTTGGCTGATCCGACAAAGAAAAATGTACCCGGCACAGCATCGAGGAAGTACGACATATCCTCGGCGGCCATCGTGCGAAAATCGGAAATCACCTGTACCTCTGGCGCAACCTGGGCGAATACCGGACGCAGTTGGGCGTTGACTTCTGGCGCGTTCACCACTGGCAGCGTCAACTGTTCCACATGCGCCTCGGCGCTGCACCCCAACGCGCTCGCGATCTGTGCTGCGATCTCGCGTAGTCGGTTGGCGAGCAGGTCGATTACCGCTGTGTCAAACGCGCGAATTGTGCCGCGTAGCTGCGCATCAGGTGGAATAACGTTGAACGAATCACCCGCCTTGAACTCGGTGACAGACAATACCGCCACATCCACCGGATTCACGCTGCGGCTGACGATGGTTTGCAGTGCGGTGACGATCTGACTGGCGGCGACAATTGGATCGGCGGCTTCGTGCGGCAGCGCGCCGTGCCCGCCCCGTCCCGTGACCGTGATCGAGAAATCACCTGCGGCGGCCATCATCGGTCCATCGATCAAGGCCACTGTGCCCACCGGGACTTCGTTCCAGACATGCAGCCCTAGCGCAACGTCTGGTGTGGGATCGTCGAGTACGCCATCTTTGATCATTGCTTCCGCGCCACGCCCAATTTCCTCGGCGGGCTGGAAAACGAATTTCACACGTCCTTTGATCTGGTCCCGGTGCGCGCTGAGCAATTCGGCGACGGCCAATGCAATCGTCGTGTGTCCATCGTGCCCGCAGGCGTGCATGGTGTTCGGTGTCTGAGAAGCATAATCGACCGTGTTCTCTTCCTGGATCGGCAGCGCGTCCATGTCCGCGCGCACCAGAATCGTCGGGCCGTCCGCCGCACCTTCCAGCAGCCCGACTACACCCGTTTGGCCCACGCCAGTCTGGACCTCTAGCCCCAGGCGCGCCAACTCAGCGGCGACAATGCCCGCCGTGCGTACTTCCTCAAAGCCTAGTTCCGGGTGCTGGTGCAGATCACGGCGGCGTGCGATCCATGCGGCTTTCCGCGCGGTGATGGTGGGTTTGAAGTCGATCAACGGGGGTCTCCTGTTCGTTAGCGCAGGTGGAAAATGCGGAATGACTCGGTATAACGCGGGCCGTCGCCCACCAGTTCGAGATCAACATTGTCACGCTGCCGCTGCGCCATCGTTTCCATATCGGCAATCTGGCTCTTGTGTTCGTGTAACGCAGTGATCTTAGTTTCCAGATGATCGGTCACGTCGATCTTCGCGTTAGGTTCGTGCGTGCCGCAGAGATAGATGCGCAGCACTTTGTGCGGTTCCAGGCCCTCTTGGCGATAGAGTTCAGGGAACATCAGGTGATCACGGGCCGCAGGGAATACCGCATCGAGCGTGACATCGCCAATGGCGCGGTGATCGGGATGGTTGATGTAATGTGTGCCATACCAGCGGGCGGTGGGATCGTTGGTCACGACGACATCCGGCTTTTTCAGACGAATCAGGCGCGTAAGCTGACGACGCAGATCGAGTGTGGGCTGAAGTTCGCCATCGGCATAGCGCAGAAAAATCACGTCTTGCACGCCCAGCGCGGTGGCAGCGGCGCGTTCTTCTTGCTCGCGGATTGAGATCAACTGTTCAGAGGTCATCGCGCGGTCGTTGGACCCTTTGTCGCCGCTGGTCGCCAGCACGAAGGTGATATGCTTTTCCTCGGCAGCCCACTTCGCAAATGTGCCGCCACAGAAGAATTCAGGATCGTCGGGGTGGGCAAAGATGCCCAGCACCCGGTTGAAATCGGAATCACTCATTAGTCTTGGGTTTGTCCTTTGGTGTTGTGTTTTTGTCTTTGCCGCGCGTCCGCCGCCCGCGCCGGGACCGTCCACCGCGCCGCCGGCGTCCTTTGTTGCGTTTCGACTGCTGCTCTTGTGTGTCCGACTGCCCTTGAGCCTGTGCCTCAGCGGGGGCTTCGTCGGTTTTCACGGTGGATTGCCGTGACACAGCGGGTTTAGGTTTGTGCGGTGGGCGTGGTGAACCGCAGTCGCACGCACCATCTTCGTGCTTGGAGCAGCCCGCAGCGGCTTTGGCTTTGAGCGCCTCCCATTCTTCCAGTGGAATAATCTCTTCGCGTGTCACAAGATGGCGTTTATCTTCAACATACACCGTGACCGCGTCTTGCAGTGGATGTACGTCGATGACTTTGCCTTCACCGTGCGGCGTGCCAATGCGTTTGTTGCGTTTGGGCAGATGCTTACGCGCTTCGACATACTGCTCGAACTCGTAGATCAGGCAGCAGCGTAGCCGCCCACACATCCCCGTGATCTCTGAGGGGTTGAGCGAGATGCCCTGCGCCTTCGCCATTTTGATCGAGATGGGGCTGAAGTCGGTCAGAAAGGTGCTGCAACAGCGCGGAATTCCGCAGGCTCCCATGCCGCCGATGATTTTGGCGACATCGCGCGGCCCAATCTGGCGCAGATCAATTTTGGCTTTGAAACTGCGTTGCAGCGTGCTGCGCAGTTTGCCGGTGTTGAGCTTTTCTTCTGCGTTGAACAAGAACGTCAGCAGTGATCCATCGTAATTGTATTGCGCGGCGACGAACTTCGCGTTTTTAAAGCCGTCCAGGGTGGCGGCTTTTTCGCGACAAGTGATCAACGCCTCGATCTCGCGCGCTTGCCAAAGTTGCTGGCTCATCAGGTCGGGGGGCGTGACTTTGCGCAGGATGGGTTTGTACTCGCGAACGGGATCATCATCAGGCGTGAGCAAGTTCATCACCTGGCCCAACTGCCGCC
>CBEVZO010000135.1:0-7906 GCA_965554365.1 uncultured Anaerolineae bacterium | reverse complement strand
CAATACATACGTACTACACCGTAGCGTGGCGAATGGCCGCCACTGGCTGCGAGTGGGGTTGGCATGTGCCCGCTTGACCAAGGATCAAAACCGAGAACGATTGATGGTTTTTGTGTTACCTAACTGGTATCTGAAACACGGCATTTTGGCTGAGGTATTAGCCTACTTTGAAACCTCGTTAGCGATCTGCCGTGCACAAAACGATCGACGTAATGAGGCCGTTACACTCAACAGCATCGGTCATCTATATCGCACTACTGGACATCCTGAGTGCGCACTGGAATTCTACCAACAAGCGCTCCCCATCACACGCGAGGTCGGTGCCCGCGCAACTGAAGCTATCACCCTCAATAACCTTGGAAGCGTGCATGGCGCGTTAGGCCAACCGCAACACGCTCTGGAATTCCACCAACAAGCGCTCTTCATTGCACGCGAGGTCGGTAATCGTGAAGGTGAAGCCGCCACCCTCAATAACCTTGGAAGCGTGCATTGTGCGTTAGGCCAATCGCAACGCGCTCTGGAATTCTATAAACAAGCACTTTCCATCATGCGTGCTAATGGCGACCGCGCAGGTGAAGCCACTACCCTTAATAACATAGCAACCATATACTGGGACCAGGGCGAGACTGAACGCGCAATAGAAATCTGGCGGGACGTGGCGCAGGTTTTCCGTGAATTGGGGATGTTAAGGGAAGAAGCAGGCACCTACTTAAACCTTGCACGCGCATTGGAAAGATTCAACCAAACCGAAGAAGCTATCCAATTCCAAGAGCGTGCGATTATTATTCTAGTCCAGCACAATCTCCAATATGCCGCTGGTGACATATCAATCGACGTATGTCGCGCATTCCTGGCCCGACTCCGCAGCGGCACAGTCGCCACCAAAGTACATAAGGACGCAATTCAGGCGCTACTGAATACCAACGACCCTGCCACCGTGCGCACTGTCGTCACCCAACACGCCAACCTACTGCTCACCGACGCCGCTGACGCCGAGTTGACACAACATATCGAATCCGGGAACTATCCTCCCGAAATCATTGAAATCATCAAAAAACACCGCGAACTCCTGCGTCAGTGCCGCGCACACGGCATCGACGCGGCCTTTGCGGCGCTACAACCCGCATCATCTGCACCACCCGTTCAACCCGCAGCACCCGCACCACCAGATACTATGCTACCGATTGGAGACACCATGCAACCGATTATGCAAGCCATTCAAGCGTTGATCAGCGCCCAGGACATCCAGGGCGTGAAAGCCGTGATCCAGCAACACGAAAGCGTCCTGCTCACCGACGAAGCGGACACGGTCTTCACCCAGAACATCGACAACGTCCCGCCCGGCACGCCGCCCCAGGCCGTCGAAGCCCTCAAGCACCACCGCGAACTGCTCCGTCTGTGCCGCCAAAACGGGATCGACACCACATTCGAGCGGTTAGAGCAGGGTGCCGCTGCCTCCGGCCCAGGCGCACCCGGCGCAGACGGATCCGGCCCAGGCGGGACACCGCCCATCATCGAAGCGATCCAGGCGATTCTCACCGCGCCCAACATCGACGCGCTGAAAGCGTCGATCCAGCAGTTCGCCGACATCCTGCTCACCGACGAAGCCGACATGATCCTCACGCAGAACATCGACAACGCGCCCGCCGACGCGCCGCCGGGCCTCGTCGAAGCGCTGAAGGACCGCCGCGAAATCCTCCGCGTGTGCCGTCAGATGGGCGTCGAGGAAGCCTTCAACCGCCTGGGTGGACCGCCCCCCGATGGTGGTGGTGAAGCCCCGCCCATCATGCAGGCGATTCAAGAGATGCTGACCTCGCAAAGCGCCGGCGACGTGCAAGACACCATCCGCCGTAACGCGCACCTGCTGCTTACCGAAGAAGCCGACCAGGTTTTCGAGCAGAACATCGCGAACGTGCCTCCTGGCACGCCGCAGGAGTTCGTCAGCGGGCTGCAAAACGCGCGCCAATTGCTCGCGCTCTGCCGTCAGCACGGCGTGGAGCAAGCCTTCCAAATGTTGAACTCTGAGGGCGCGCTGGGCGGCGCACCTTCCGCCGTCCCCACCACCACCAACGACTACGGCGCTCCGGCAGACGCTTACGCGCCCGTAGGTAGCTCGGCTCCGACAGGTGGCTACGCTCCGGCAGGTAGCGGCGCGAATATCCCCGACCAGTTCGAGGATAAGGTGGCGGCGGGGCTAACCGGGTCATCCAAAGACAAAATGGAACTGTACAATTATCTTGACGCGCTGCCGAATATGGACCCCAGTCTACGGGCGCTGATCGAAACCGCCAAACGTGCGGTTTTCGGTGGCATTGAAGGCGAAGGCGGCGATCTCGCCGGGGATCACGCAGCCACCTGGGCGCGTATTGTGCAGCGCATCCAGGCCGGAGGCTAACCTCGCAGCGCTTAACGCATAACAGCACTGATTCCAACGGCAGCAAAAGGGCCGGGCAGCACAGCAGTGAACCATTCACCGCGTGCCCCCGCCCCTTGCCTGTCGCATGATGGGTTGCGCCCCAGTTAACCCCATCGCGCACTACACAGCGTCACCGATCAGCACGGGATGCGTCGGGCGAACGACGCTTGCCCGCCCATTCCCACGCCGCCCCGACCGTGTATGCTGAGGCTGAATCGTTGCGCCACCCACCCGCCGACAGGATACCCCCATGCGCCACACCACCGTGTTGCTCATTCTGCTGATCACGTTGATCAGCGTACTGCTCACACCAACCACCCCGCTGCACGCCCAGGACGGCGACGCGTTACCCGCGTCCGCGCGCGTGACCGGGCTGCGCCACGAATTCCAGACCTGGAACAACTGCGGCCCCGTCAACCTGACGATGGTCCTCAGCTACTACGGCTGGCCGCACGATCAGCAGGTCGCCGCCGCGTGGCTCAAACCGACCGTCGAGGATCGCAACGTCTCGCCCTGGGAACTGGTGGCCTATGTCGAACACCAAACCGATCAGCCCGACCTGCGTGCGATCACACGCATCGGCGGCGACCTGGACCTGCTCAAAGCGTTTGTCGCGGCGGGCTTCCCCGTGATCGTCGAAAGCGGCTTCCAACCGGAGGGGCACGAGTGGATGGGGCACTACATCACCGTCGTCGCCTATGACGACGCGGTCGAGACGATCTGGACCTACGACAGCTACAACGGCTACGGCGTGGGTTACGGCGAGGAAACCAGTTACACGGAGTTTGACGCGCTGTGGCGACACTTCAACCGCACGTTCATCGTGGTCTATCCGCACACGCGGGAAGATGACGTGCGTACGCTGCTCGGTTCTTATCTCATCCCGCCCAATGACGCCCAGATCGCACTCAGCACCGCGCAAGCCGAGATCGCCGCCACGCCTGGCGATCCCTGGGCGCACTTCAACGCGGGCACGTCAGCGGTGGAACTCGGCGATTACGAGTCTGCCTCCCGCCACTATGACCGCGCCTTCGCCATCGGCCTCCCCTTCCGTATGCTGTGGTATCAGTTCGGCCCGTATGCAGCGTACTACCACACGCGCCGCTACTTTGACATGCTCGCGCTAGCCGGCAGGGTTGAGGAACACACCACCGCCATCGAAGATACGCACATCTGGCGCGGTCTGGCCTATCACGGGCTGGAACGCCCTGATCTCGCGCTGGAGCAATTCGACATCGCGCTCGCGTGGAACCCCAATCATGTCCAGGCGCAACAGTGGCGCGTGGCGCTGGTGGCTGGCACATTCGGTTGGCCCGGCCCCGTGCTGGTCCCCCCGGCGGATATTCCCTGATTCCCCCCAACGCACACATAAAGAGCGCGCCCGGCACTCCTGCCCTGACGCGCTCTTGAAGCGTTGCCCTCATGCAGCCTGCGGTACAACGGGTTTTACCTGTCCGCCTACATCTCCGGCGCAGCAATCGGCTCCAACGGCACGCCGACATCGCTGATCACGCTTTCGATCCCGAACTGGCTCGTCATCGACAGCGTCGCCGCACCGGGCGGAATTTCGGGATTGATCAGGCTCATATCCAGATCCACCCACACAAAAGTCGCTTCTCCCGCGCGTGCCACGACCACATCGTCCGCCGTCAAAGCCACCTGGATAAGCAGCGTACTCTGAAGGTCTATCGCCTCGTACATCACGGCCTGCACATCACCCGGAGCGAGCGCCGCCACCGAGAACTTTTGCAGCGCGCCCAACAATTCTTCCGCCTCGAATACAATGGTGATCACATCGACGGGTGTACCGTCCTCCAAAACAATCGACTCAACAATCACATCCGACGTGGATTCGAACAACACATCCAGATGATCAAAAATGTTCGGATCATCGGGGTCCTCAAGGAAATTGTCCAGGCTCAGATGCCCCAATGCCGGAAAATCATCTTCCGTTTCGACCACTACCCAGCCCTCTGGCACCGGGTCCGTACTCCCCTCCGTGACCTCCTGCTCCGTTTGCAGATACAACACATCATCGACCAAGCGCCCCTCCGCCAAAAGCGTCAAGGCGTAGGATGTACCATCTAACTCAGTGGCAGTGACATCGACCCGAAACATCCCGTGCCGGTTGGCAACATCGCCCTGGATGTGGCGCACCGACTTTTCGACGAACACCATCTCCTCCACCGTCAGCGTGCGCTCTCCCTGCGTCACATCCATGGTGTTGTACGACATTTCCTCGGTATCAACCACCATAAAATCATACGTTTCGACCGCGTTCATCGCCGCTACGACGCGCTCCAACGCCAGCACTTGCTCCTCGGTCAACTCGCCGCCGTCCTGCGCCTGGACCGGCAGCACCAGCACGAGCGTCACCATAATCACCAGTGCAACCTTCAAAAAGCGTGCCATCTAAAACGCCTCCTTGAACTCGTATGTAATGCCCCTATTATCTTCGATATCGCTCCCCGGCACAATTCGGGGTCACTGCACCCCACACCAACACCGGGAGCAGCCTCACGACCACTTCCCTAAAATGTAACATAAGATTTTCGCTTTTGACCCGCTTTTCAATCCGCGTTCATCTGCGTCCCATTCTGCTTTTGATCCGCGCCTCAATGCGCCTTGATCCATGTGTCTCCGTGTTCATCCGTGTCCCATTCGCCTTTACCCTCTGCCGCCGCTACTCCTCCTCCACCTCCAAATACACCTGGCCCTGGAACTTCAACGCGGCCCACCGCCCTGGCGCGAATGCCACCCACACCTCGCTGCCATCAACCGCCAGCACGTCGATCACCTCACCCTGCTGCAAATCACCAATGTGATCATAGTTCACGCCGGGACCACTGCGCACCCGCAGCGTCCGCGAGGTGACGCGCGCCCGCAGCCGTTTAGGGGCCTCGCCGCTGCCCTCTACCGGACGGTCGGCAGGGTCATGACCGGGCTTGCAATACGCCAGCAAGTCCTCGTAACTGCCATTGAACCAATTCAGGTCCGTATACGTGGACGATACGCCAGACACGCTGCCCTTCTCCGAGTGTTGCCAGATCACCCACTCTGACCAATCCTGCGGCAGCGTCGGCGAACTCGCCCCGTAGTTGGCGATCCACAAATCATACTCGGCCCACTCCGCGCGCCGCAGCAGATTCGGGTTCCAGAACCATGTGCCGGTATAGATAACCGGCTTGCGCCCCGCCCGCCGCGCCACCAACTCGCAGCATTCCTTCACGTTGCCCGTGATCGTCGCCGCCGTCTGCCCATCCGCGAGTTCCACATCCAGCACCAGCGGCAGATCGCTCGTGCGCCCAGCCAGCACGTCAAACAAGCGGTCAATCTGCGACTGCGCCGACTGCTTCGGCTTCGTGACATGGTACGCCGAGACGAGCAGTCCCGCCGCCTGCGCCCCCTTCCAGTTCTCATAAAAGCGCGGATCGGTGTAGTAGTTGCCGACCGTCGCGCGGATCACGGCAAAGCGGTAGCCCTGCGCCGCGACTGCGCCCCAGTTGATTTCTCCCTGCCAACGCGAAACATCAATCCCCGGTGTGCGTGACATACCCAACCTCCTAGCACTCATGCGGCCCACTCGCCGCCCTACGAACTCGCGAACGGTATAGGATCAGTATAGTAGGATTCACGACCAGCGAAAAATCCGGATCAATCTACCACCACGCGCCACGCCTGGGGCGCACCGGCGACGCTGATCCCCTTGTAGGCGCTAGCGGAAATATAAGGAATCGGCAATGTCGTCCACTCGCCCGCCCGCCATACCTGCACCTGCACCCCGGCCAGGGCCACAGACTGCCCATCGGTCGCAATCGCAACAGACAATTCGGGCAATCGCTCGGTGTATTCTATCTCTATCACCTCACCGCCCGGCGTGACAATCGCCCACATACGGCCATCTTCCGCCGCCGGATTGTAATTCATCACCAGACTGTCCGCTGGAGTACCGGGGGCGTAAAGCTGCAATTGACCATCGAGTTCGCGCCGTTCACCGGAGGCAGGATCGAGTACATCCACTAGGCCGCTCTCATACACCAACGCAATCAACTCGTGCCCCGCATCTTCCACACGGAGCATCTCGTCCACCACACCCCGCCCCGCTTCCATAGGTAACGGGAAACGGTTCAGTTCTTCCCCCGTGACGCTGTACAATGCTACAGCGGATTCAGCGAACGCGTTTTCAAGGACCACGATCCCTGCCTGTATCCAGATCACGTCCAGCGCGCGCGGAATAAACACTTGAGGAGGAAAATCGTTCACAATCCAACTGTGCCGGTCCCCGGCTATCTCATACACGACAAGCTTCAAGAAGCCTACCGCCGGTGGACCAGACAACAACGTCCAGGCTAACCGCTCACCATCGGGCGACCACGCGGGTTGCGACCGCACATAATAAAAGAAATCTTCGTGCATCGGGTCAAGCGAAGCGCCCTCCGGCTGGCTGCGAACGCGCGTTTCCGTCTGTGTTTCCATATCACACAATTTAACGTTGGTCGGGCTTGCACCGGAAATGTGATGACCCTCGGGCAAAGTCAAATAAACGAACTGTGTCCCATCGGGTGACACATTCAACGGCGAGTTATGGTCTTCACCACTAAACGCGGTACCACAATACCCATATAGGGTCGCATCATCGCCCTGCACATGCCATAAATTCCGGGAGAAATAAACCGTGAATTCCCCCGCGCCATCATCCTGTGCCAGTACCGATCCCGCACACACCAGCAAAAGAACCAACACTGCCGCGATCACCTTCACCCACTGCTTACCCATGATGCATACTCCTATTCCACCTGCGAAAAACAACGTGTTCTCGACCCACGCAAAGCCCGATCACCAACCTTAACCGGCATGAGGTCAGTATAGTAGGATTCGCAGCCAGCGGGAAATGCGCCCGCCCATGCTACAATAGACTCAACGCTCAGTGAGCCAGGAGTGTGCTGTGATGCAAGTGCAATTTATCGGCTTTGGCGAGGTCGCAATCGACGGGGAACACTACACGAAAGACGTGGTGATCGCGCGCGGCGTGATCCGCAAACGCGACAAACAGCCCTCAAAGGCACTGCACCGGCCCGGACACACGCCCCTCAGCGCCGCCGAAGCGATTCCCTGGGACTGCGAGACGTTGATCATCGGGACGGGGATGCATGGCGCGCTGCCGGTGCTGGACGATGTGGTTGCCACAGCGGAACAACATGGCGTGCGCATCGTCGCCGTGCCGACGCCGGACGCGTGCGCCCTGCTCAACGCGGCTGATCCCACGACGACTAACGCGATCCTGCACCTGACGTGTTGAATGCACGATCCCGCCACCAATGCAGCGCCACTGCCCCTAACAACACGCCTTCCAGCAAGAATACCGGATGCTGCACATACGCGCGCAGACCGCCCTCCACCACTGCGCGCGGCGCGATGCCGATCATGCGCATCGAGAACGGATACAGCAGCGGCGTGTTATGCGCGATCATGTCTAGCGCCAGATGCGAG
>CBEVZO010000134.1:0-7915 GCA_965554365.1 uncultured Anaerolineae bacterium | reverse complement strand
TTCCGGGTCAATTCACTGGCTACCCCTTGACTTTTAACACGGTATCTCTCCATAGGCTGCATCGAGCGCCAGCGAGATCAACCGTCTCGGATGGAGAGGGGGGACTGAGGGGGGTGAGGCCGAGAGCTATTGAATTCACATAGAGTGTCTTCTCGATTATTACGATCACGCGTCAATCCAGAAACACGCTATTATCCGGTGTCCAGGGCGGCACACAGACCGCCAGCAGCACCAGATCGTCCTCGCCCGCGTTACTGATCTGATGCACCTGGTTGGGCAGCAGGATCACACTGTCGCCGGGGCCAAGCGTGGTGGTGTCGTCGTCGATTTCTAACCGCGCCGTGCCGGAAAGGATGTAGTAACTTTCTTCGGCAACGGGATGGTAGTGCTTGCGGGATGCTTTGCCCGGCGGAATCACGACCTGCGCGAGGCTGTGCTGTTGGCTGTTCCCCGCAGCCGCGCCAAGCAGTTCAAAAACGACTTCTCCATGCGCGCTGGTGAATCCTTCCATGTGGTCGGCGTTACGAATATCCATAATGCGTGTCTCCTGTAGAGGTTCAGAACCATTTGGCGATCAGTGCGTCGAGTGTGCCGTCCGCGTGCATCGCGTCGAGCGCGTCCTCGACTGCTTCGGCCAATCGGAAATTCTCCTGACGCAGCGCGATCCGAAAGCGTTCCGGGACGGTAGTATCATCTGCCATAACCAGATCGGGATGCGCGTTCAGGTACAATCTCGCACTCACCGTATCCACCAGTGCCGCATCTACTGAGCCGTCTTGCACGGCTTGCATTGCGTCGTCCGGCAGCATGACTGGGACCACATCTAGCGCGCTCAAACGCCGTTGCCAGCGCTGCGCCGCGATATGTCCGGCGGATGCAATCTCGACGGCGATGATTTTGCCGTCCAGATCGCGGATATGCTGGTAAGCATCCTCGGAACGTGACACAAGCACCTGCCCTGCGTCGAAGTAGGCGCGCGTGTAATGCACCCATTCCTCCTGACCGGGATCAACGGTCAGGCCGGCGATCAGAAAATCCACCTCGCCCGTGAGCAGCGCGTCATACAATCCATCGTAGCCCATGATCAGGATCGAAGTCTCCACGCCGAGCCGCCGCCCAATCTCTCGCGCGATGTCGGCTTCCAGACCTTCGATTTGTTCAGGCGTCCATTCTGCGAACGGCGGGTAGTTGGGGTCCAGGCCCACATACAGGTCTTTGTTGGTCTGCACACGGTGCCACGTGACATCTTTCGGGCCGAGCAGCGCACCGGGCCGCGTAATCATCCAGCCCGCGCTGGTTCCGAGGACTAGAATCAGCGCGAACAACATCAGGTGCGGATGGTGACGTACCCAGGCCCACGCGTGTATGGCACGGTGGCGGAGATTAGCGAGATGCATCATGGCGTGTAAGGAGTCTCCCGACCGTGTGCATACGCCTGGACCGCGTCGTAGATCGGTTTGATCGCGAAGTCTGCCGATACGAGCGCGTAATAGGCATCGCGGCGTCGGCCCAGGTCGATAGGTTGGCGGAAAATCCACAAACACAAGTGATCCGCCCAGGGCCATGCCTCGACCATCTCAAACGCTGTCAAGGTATATACGATGCGTTGGCCCGGACGTACCGCGTTTGCCCAGCGCGGATCGTCGTTCCAACCGCCCTCGGTGATGGTCACGGGTTTGTCGCCGTCGCCGTAGCGCTCCATGATCGCGCGCAGCAGTTCCACGCGGCGGAAGTTTATCACACCGGGATCGGGTTCAGCGTCCGGCGGATGTGTGAACCCGTAGGTGTGCGCGGACAGCACGTCAAAATATGCGCCCGCCCCGGCCTCGTACATGCGCTCCAGATAGCGGAATTCGTTCATCCCGCCGCCGCTGTCTTCTGGTTCATTGGTTGGAGCCAGCGCCCCGCCCAGCACCAGAATGTCGGGCCGCGCGGCGTGCGCTGCTGCATATGAGAGTCTCAGTAGTTCGGTGTATGCTTCGGGGTCTGGTGGGCGGCTGCCCCATTCCCCGCTCAGATTTGGCTCGTTCCAGATGATCACGCCTGTCACCGTGTTTGGATACCGTGCCACAAACGCGCCTACGAATGCTGCGAATTCGTCAAAGTAGTCTGCTTCTAGATAGGTTAGCGTCGTGACTTTTTCGTGGACTGGTGGACGCGCCCAGTCGGGAGCCAACCCCAGCCGCGCGATCACGGTTAGGCCCTGGTTTTCGGCGTGACGGATGATGCGATCCGCGTGCGCCCAGTTGTAGTTGCCGCGTGATCCTTCCACGTACGGCCAGGGGAAAAACTCCACGATGGTCGCTGCGCCCATCTCGCGCACCAGTTGCAGCGTGCGCTGGATCTTCCATTCTTCAACTTCGTCGGTGAGGCGCGTGTGGACACAGACTTCGGGGTGCCGTGTTTCGACGGTGTGCGGTGGTCCGAGTGTGACATAGGGCGGCGCAGGAGCCAGATCGCGTAGCATGATCCAGATCAGGAGCAGGCGCACCAGCCATCCTGCGCAGCGCAAGACGGTGGCGAACCAGTGTGTGGAGCGTGTGTGTGCGAAGAGTGTCATTAGCTAAAGAAAAGAGCGTATTGGCAGCGCCAGCGGGGTATGCCAGGGGGAGTGCATTACCACCACTGGTTGCGTGCCAACACGCCCATTCAGCGCGATAAACTGTGCGCAGCTATTTCTTACTGCCCGTACCGAGATCGGTGATTTGACGCATAATAGCGAGTACGCTGACGGCGAGCTTTAATCCGTCCATCGTTTTGATGCTTGATGGGCCTTCATCTCCATTTTCTTCGGAGACACGGGCGAAGAAATAGGCCGTCAGAATCCCGATTGCCAGGCCCACCAGCCCGCCAAGAATGTAGGTCTGTGTTTTCCAGTTATCAGTGGTGGCCGGAAGGTTGTCATTCATCGCTGTAGCCCTCCGCGCAGGGCGTCCTTCAGGCGCTCCAGCCGTGTTTTCCGCTTTTCGCGGACCGACTGAGCATAGAAATAGGCAGCCAGTAAGCCGACCAGCAGCGCCACGACGCCGCCGATCAGGTAGGCCCAGACCTGTGCGTCCTGATCTTCAATGGTTCTGATCAGGTCGCTGATCTGTTCTTCTGCATTTTGGAGCAGTTTCCTACCTTGCTCAGTATTCTGATTTGCTTCGTCACTCATCGTCAGTTTCCTTTGACGTGGGCAGCGCAGAAGGTCGCTGCATGTTCCGCACGGTATTTTCCAGGCGCGTCATCTGCACGTTTAGCCCGACCAGGGGGCGCACGACGCGCGGCGCAAACTTGTTAGTGGCTACGGCAATCTGTTCTGACAACCGGCGCGCAAACCGGATTGGTGTTTGGGTGTGCGCGTAGGTCCAGCCACCGAAGTATGCGATGACGATCATCAACACCACTGGCACGATGCACAACAACACCATCGGCAGCGCAATAAACAGCGTGAACACGAGACTCATGATCGTAGTGATCTGCGCGCTGTCCAGACTGCCAGTTGCCACGCCGACAGCGAGCGCAATGCACAACGCGATGAGCGCCACAAAGGGCAACGCCACCGGCAGAATGATCTTGAAAAACACTGCGCGGCGATGGGCGCGTACAGGGTTTGCGCTGGATGCTGTCGTACTCATACGTTTCTGTTCCGTTAGTTTCATTCTAGCACGGAACCAGTGATTGACCAATGTGGCCCGCCGCTGATTCCGTGCGCGATTCCATGAGATTTTCGTTGTCTAATCTACCACGCTCACCTGGAAGAAATACGTGGCATCTGTCTCGCCCCAAGTGACCTGAATCGCCATGATGTACGATCCCGGTTCGGGCGTGATCGTCAGCAGGGTGAGGTTGTCACCGGGCCGTGTTTCTGGTTGGCCGGTGGGTTCGCCCGCATTGGTCAGATATTCGATTGTGAGTTCATCCGGGCGTGACCCTGCCACGTTGATCTGTGCCGCACTCCCGCGCAGCAACCGCATGCGTCCGGGCGTTGCCTCATCGTAGGGTCGCTCGGTGCAGATATACGTGCCACCGTCGTCGCGCTCACAGAATTTGTATCCGACTGGCCCGTATTCATTGCCCGCGAACGAGAGAGTCAGCGCGGGAAGATTTTCCGGCGGCGCTGGGGTACTCGTGAGCGTTGGGATCGGCGTCACCGTTGGTAGTGGGGCCGTAGTGGGTGGTGGTGCGGCGGTTGTTTCAACGGGTGCTGGTGCGCCAAATTGTAGCAGGAAGCTGAATTCACCATTGGCGGCAAAGGCTTCATTGCCGGAAATCTGAATCTCTTGCGATTGGTAGCCCGGCACTTCTGCGCGCAGCGTAAGCTGGTCGGTAGCGTTGAGCATTACCGCTGCGAAGGCAAAGTGCCCGGTTCCGTCAGTGATGGCTGTGCCGATGCTGGAACGGTCTGGCGCGGCGGTTGAGGTGTGCGTGTAGCTCACACGCGCGCCTGCCACTGGTATGGCTGCCCCATCGGTTGCCAACTGGACAATGCCTATTAGCGCGCTCTCGCCGAGATCGCCGTTGACTACCGCAGCCTCTGTTCCTTCTGCACCTGAGGGTCCGGCTGGTGTTTCTTCAACGACCGGTGCAGTGGTGTCAGCAGTGGGCGGCGGCACATCGGTTAGCTCCGGTGGAGTTATAGGCTCTGCTGGTGTGGTCGGTTTCGGTGTGTCGGTCGGCGGTATGGGTGTCTCTGTCGGCACAGGAGTGTCCGTTGGGACGACCGGCGTACTGGTTGGCTCCGGCGTGTCAGTTGGCGGTATGGGTGTCTCCGTCGGCACAGGAGTGAGTGTCTCTGTGGGCATTGGCGTTGCGGTGGGCGGCGCGTCTGCAATCATTGCCGCGACATCCACACCAATCACATACGACACAAACGCCGGGCCGCCTTCCACATCGGCGTACTCGATGTCGATCTGTACAATATATTGTTCAGCACTCATGGGTGGCGTAAACACACCACCGGAAAGCGCCAAATCTTGTACAGGGGCCGCGCCGCTATCGTCTAACACGGTCGCGGTGAAGGTTTGCGGGTCGCCTGCTGCACTGTCTACCATGAATTCAACTGTGTCCGCCGAACCTATCGCCGCATAGCCCCCTGGCGCGCGTAAGGCCGCGCTGTTGACATCGCAGGCGATGTTGTCGGTGCTTTCGGGCCAGCAGTATTGGTATACAGTGGCGTTAAAGGTTTGTTGGTTGACTTGCAGTTGCACTGTGGGGCGTTCGATGGTGCTATCGTCCCCACCACAGGCTGTCAGAACGAGTGCGATCAAAACGGCTAGCAATATCAGGTGCAGTTTATGGTGTTTCAAATTTATCATGACTTCCCCCGCTGGGTGGCGTAGCTATGAAGTCGGATACCATTCAGGATGTCGGAATGAAGCCAGAGCTAGCCGGATGATGTGTGCGTAGGCGCTCTGACGGGTTTCCAAATCGTCTGTTAAAATGCCAATCGCGCCGTTTTGATACCGGGTGTTCTGGCGCTTGACAAACTGATCCATGACCGTGCCTAGTTCGTACTGTTGCCGTAGTTGTTCGGATACAGCGGGTGGCAGCAATACCGATGAGTTGCCGCCCACGCCGATACGCCCGTGTGGGTCCACAATGACGCACCAAGCCGCTGTCATCAATCCAAACTCAGAGTCTTGCACCCCGCCCTCCAGCCCCACGCCGAGATCGGCTGCGGTCTGTTGTTGGGCAGCACGGGCACGGTTCAGCGCGCCGGACCGTGTTTCGCGGTTGCCCCAGGGTTGTGCCGAGACGCCGGACGGTACATCAATTGACACGAATTCCGCGTCGGGATACAAAGGCTTCACAACGGCGCGGGTTGCGTTACACTTGATAGGATTGGTTGATCCAATCGCAATACGCATCTGGCTACTTTTCTCAGAACGACTATGACAGCATTGTAGCATTCTCACGTTAAAAAGACTACTCGTCATTCGTGCGAGTTTCAAGTGTACTTCAATAGGGGGTGGAATCCATGAATTATGACGCGATTACAATGATGGCGCTGGTCGATGAACTGAGGTCCACGTTGGTTGGGGGCCGTATTCAAGACTCGGTGCAGATCGAAGACGACAGTTTTGGGCTAGAGGTGTATGCCAATCGCCAGCGGCATTATATGTTGATTAGTGCGGACCAACAGTATCCGCGTGTGTTGCTGGCAGGTGAAAAACTCCGGCGCGGCGTGCCCACGCCATCTCCCATAGGATTGTTGATCCGGCGGTATTCTGAGGGTGCGCGGATTGAGTATGTTGAACAACCGCCCTGGGAGCGCGTGATTATTTTCCATCTGGATGGTCCCGAAGGCGTGGTGCAGATGGTGGTGGAGCCGATGGATCGCCGCGCCAATCTGTTGTTGGTGCGCGACGATGGCACGATCATGGACTGTGTGCGCCGCGTGGGGCCACAGGACAACCGCTATCGTATCAGCCTCCCCGGCAAACCGTACGTCCCGCCGCCCCCGCAGAAAATGAAACGCGATCCTGGTATGCTCACACACACGCTGCTGGGTGATATGCTGGACAACGCTCCCGGCGAACGCACACGTCAGATTTTGACCAAACGTTTGTTGGGCGTGAGTCCCCAGGTGGCAAAAGAACTGGTCTTCCGCGCGACGGGCGGGATCAACACCAAATCTGCTGACACCAGTACCCGCACGCTGATGGGGGTGATCGAGGAGTTTTTCGATGCGATCCGTGCGCGGGACTGGCAGCCGGGGGTGGTGCTGGAAAACGAGGGGGTTATTGCGTTCTCCGTGTACTCGGTGACGTATCACGGCACATGGTCCCCGGTGGACACGGTGAGCGCCGCTCTCGAACAGTTCTACGGGCCGCTGGTAGGTGAGGGTGCGTATACTGCGGCCAAGCAGCCGGTACAGGCGGTAATCAAAGAGGCGAAAATCCGCGTGAGCAAGAAGTTGGAGTCGCTGCGGGAGTCGTTGCAGGATGACGCAACATTGGAGCGTCTCAAGCAAAGTGGCGAACTGTTGCTCGCTTACCAATACACGATTGCGTCGGATCAAACCGTGCTGCGCGCACAATACGAGGTTGATGGCCCGGAGATGGAGATTGCACTCGATCCACACCTGACACCGCTGGAAAACGCGCAGCGTTACTTTGCGAAATACGAAAAAGCCAAACGCGCGCGGGCCGGTGTGCCGAAATTGATCAGGACCACTGAGTCTGAGCTAGCGTATTTGCTGCAATTGGAGACTGATCTGGAACTGGCGACCAACTGGCCGGAGATCGGCGAGGTGCAGGAGGCGCTGCAAAAAAACGGGTATTGGCGTGGCGGTAGGACAGCACATCCGCGCGGAGACAAGTCTGGGCCGTTGAAGGTGACAACCGAGTCAGGTCATGTGATCTGGGTTGGGCGCAACTCGCGGCAGAACGACGCTGTGACGTTCGACAAAGGTGGTCCGGCGGACTTGTGGCTGCATGTGCGGGGCTTGCCCGGTGCGCATGTCATCATCAAGTCTGGGGCGGGCGCTGTGCCGGAGGATGTGATCCAACGCGCCGCCGAGATCGCAGCACATTACAGCCGCGCGCGCGGTGAAGCGCGGGTGCTGGTGGACGTGACGCGTCGTAAGCATGTACGCAAAATTAAGGGTGGTAAACCGGGTATGGTCACGTATCGCAATGAAGCGCCGATAGAAGTAACCCCAGCATCAGAGTGAAACATGAAGCTGTTGTCACAGCCTTGCTATTAAAAATTAACAAATAGTTGATGAACAGTTGACTTGGGCGTGGCTTATCGTATATGATGGGACCACAGTCAAGTTATCATCTCGGCGGGGTGAGCTGGCATGACAACGGTATTCGTACTCGAAGACGATCCTGATTTGTTGAACCTGTACACGCGTGCGCTCAAGCATCGCGGCTACGATGTGGCGTTCTCCAGTTCAGCAGAGCGCGCGATCAATATGCTGAAC
>CBEVZO010000133.1:0-7916 GCA_965554365.1 uncultured Anaerolineae bacterium | reverse complement strand
GCCACTCGCCACGCTGGTGATGAGTTTTGATGTGTGGCAGCATTCGCTCCCGCACATCGAGATTTACGGCTCCGAGGGATCGCTCAGCGTGCCGGACCCGAACACATTCCGGGGGCCGGTGCGCTTGTGGCGACACGACAATCCCGCATGGCACGAGGTTCCGCTGAGCCACCGCGAGGACGTGATGCACAGCATTGGCGCGGCGGACATGGTACACGCCATTGCCGCCGGTCGCGCGCACCGGGCCAACGGGCAAATGGCGTATCATGTGCTGGATACGATGCACGCGCTGTTGGAGGCGTCCGCACAGGGCGCGCACATCGCGCTCGCGAGTACGTGCGATCAGCCCGCGCTGCTGCCGGAGGGTTTGCCAGATCGTTTGTTAGATTGAGCAGGTAGCAATCAGCCGTCAGCGTTCAGCGATCAGCTTTCGACTCAACTCCCGCCCCTTCTCCCGTTAAGTGTACAAACGAGAGAGGGAGCGGAATGGTATGCGCTTGACATCCTGCCCCGCTTTCCGAATGCCCCCTAATCCTTCGGACTTGCCCCCGCCGCAGAGTGTGCTATCGTCATCTCATACTGGCACGCATTGGGGGCTTCCGATGTTTGAACGTCTGCAAGCAACATTTACCGCACGGACCAAGAAATTGCGCGAGGAATGGATTCGCAAACCGCAGTTTCTGGTCGCCATCATTGCGGTTATCGCTTTGTGCAATCTGTCTATCCCCGCGATGTTCGCGATTATTTCCCGCGTAACCGTTGACTCTGCGCTCACACAGTTCGTCCTGTCGTTTTGTCCCGAAGCCGTTGGCATCGCCTTCACCGTTTTCGTCCTAAATCGACTTGCCGAGCAACGCGAAGAACGACGCGAAAAAGTGCGCCTGAAAGAGAAACTCATCGAACAACTCAAAAGCCAAAAGAACGAATATGCTATCCGTGCCGCTGAAGAACTTGCTAACCAAGGCTGGCTACAAGACGGTTCGTTGAATAGAGAAGATTTTTCCGGGGTTCAGTGGCATGACGCCCCCTTAGTAAAAGCTCAGCTACAAGAGGTAATTCTAATCGACGCCGATCTTGAAAAAGCGCGGTTGAACTTCAGCAATTTACACAAGGCAGATTTGCGCGCTGCCAATTTTTCTGAGGCAAATTTGGGCAATATTGATCTATCTGAGACGGATATGAGCAGTGCTGAATTACCTGAGGCCGATTTACACGGAGCTAATCTACAAGATGCCAATCTAGATGCAGCCAATCTACAGGGAGCGCACTTGCAGGGAGCATGTCTACAAGATGCACGATTGCAAAAAGCAAACCTTCGAAATGCAGAACTTCAGGATGCAAATCTGCGCGGCGCAGATTTTTCTGATGCCGACATGGGCCAAGCTAAACTGAGTGCAGCCGACTTACGGAGAGCAGAATTGCGAGAAGCCAATCTGTTTGAAGTGAACCTGCTGGAAGCAAAGTTACAGGGAGCTAATTTGACTGATGCTCATCTACAAGCGGCGAACCTGTATCGTGCCCAATTTGATGAATCTACCATTCTCCCCGATGGCTCACATTGGACTCCTGATACTGATATGAAACGGTTCACTCACCTTTATCACCGGAAATTCTGGTTATCTCCCCTTATTGAGAGACGCCTCAATCAACCTGATCCTGACGATTTCGTTGACGACTGACGCCACACGCCCCCGGACCAGCCACGATCCAGGGGCGCAAAGTCCCCTCTCCGCCTGCGGGGAGGGGATTTAGGGGAGGGGCAAACCGCGCTAAATCTTCGCCCGCCCCGCCGTCCGCGACGACAGCACAATCACTAGCACCACAAACACCAACAGGATCAGGATGTCGTCCCACACGCCGAGCAGCGACTCGCCCTTGATCATGATCTGGCGCAGCGCGTCATTCGCATACGTCAGCGGCATCAACCGCGCGACCGGCTGCAACCACTCCGGCATGTTTTTCACTTCCCACACCACGCCGCCGAGCAAACCCTGCGTCACAACCACCAGCGGCACAAATTGCAACACCTGGAACTCGTTCTGTGCAAACGTGCTGAGGAAAATACCCACGTTCACGCTCAGCGCGACGAGGATCGCCTCCACCACGAAGATGTTAAGCAGGTTGCCCGCGTAGTGAATATCCAGCACGAAAACCGTGAACAGCAGCGTCACCGTGCCCTGCAACAATCCGAACACGAGGAAGCCGAGCATGTAGCCGATGATGATCTCATGCGAACGGATCGGCGTGGCTTGCAGCCGTTCGAGCGTCCCGGCGATGCGCTCACGCAGGAACGAGAGGCACGTCAGCAAAAACACGAAAAAGAACACGAAGAAACCAATCAGCGCCGGAGCCATGTAGTCCAGCGAGTCGTACTCCGGGCCGCTGTGCAGATACGTCGCGTCAATCGTCGTCTCGACCTCTGGCATTGTGCCGCCCGCGATAGGCGCATCCAGCAGCACGAGCGTGTTCATCAACTGCGGCCCGACGCGCTCCAACATCGTGTTGAGGCGGTCGGATATCATCGGGTTCGATCCCTCATACTCCACCGGGAGCGTGAGCGCCCGCGACGCGATCACGCCGGTCGTGAACGTCTCCGGCACGCGGATCACGGCGTCGACGTCGCTCTCGTCGAGCTTGTCGCGCGCCTCGTCCGCCGTCATCGTCTCGACCTCGAACTCGTCGAAATTGTGCAGCACGCCGATCAGCGCTTCACCCAGGTTGACCTCACGTGCGCCCATCGTCGCGCCTGCGTCGTCCTGCACCACGCCGATCACCAGCCCGCCCGGTTCGTGCCGGATCAGCACGCCCATAAAGCTGAGCAGAATCATCGGGATAAAGGTCATCATCACCAACGTGCGCCGGTCCGCGAGCATCTGGAAGATCACGCGGCGCGCGAGAATCTGCATCCGGTTAGTGTTCATTGTTCGCGACTCCCTTTTGTTCCGCGTAGTACAGGAAAGCTTCCTCGGTGTTGTCCGTCCCGGCCTGCTGCCGCAGCGCGTCGACGGTCCCTTCGGCGATCAACTGCCCACTGCGCAAAAAGCCCAGCCGGTCACAGCGCTCGGCCTCGTCCATGACGTGGCTCGACACCAGCAGCGTGATGCCCTGCGCCGTCATCGCACGAAAGTGGTCCCAGAACTGGAACCGGAGCTGCGGGTCCACGCCGACGGTCGGCTCGTCCAGCAGGATCAGGTCCGGCTTATGCGCCAGCACCGACGCCAACGAGACACGCTGCCGCATCCCGCCGCCGAGCGTATTGATCCGGCTATCCATGCGCTCTGTGAGATCGACGAAGGCAATGGCTTCTTCAATCGCGGCGCGATCCGTGCAGCCCATCAAGCCCGCGAAAAACGACACGTTCTGGTAGATGGTCAGGTCGCTGTAGAGCGCGCTGGCCTGCGTCATATAGCCCACGCGCGCCAGCACCGGCTTGTTCGGGATCACCGTATCCAACACGACCACCCCACCCTCGTCCGGCTCGATCAGCCCGACAATCGTGCGGATCAACGTCGATTTGCCCGCGCCGTTCGGCCCCAATAGCCCGTAAATCTCGCCGCGCCGGACCTGCAAACTCAGCCCTTGCAGCGCATACACACCATTCGGGAAGCGCTTATGGACCTCGCGCACCTCAACGGCGTACCCATGCGTGGTACTCATGCTTATTCTGCTCCTTCATCCGGCGTTTGTGCCGGGTCCGCGATGCCATATAACAGCGCATCGGCATAGTAATCGCGCCAGTCCTCGCGGGGGATTTCTCGGAAAATCGTGCGCTGCACCATCTGATCAGTGAAGATGAAACCGAGCGCCATCGTCGCCATGATCCGCATCAGCACAATCGGATTGATCGGCTTCATCCCTGGCAGATGCGTCACGCGCTGGATCAGTGCTGCGACACGCGGGAAGACGTGCGTCTCAAGCAGCTTGCGCAGCGTCTCGCCCTCAAACTCGCGCACGTCGATCTGGATCAGTTGCAGATAGTCATAATGTTTGGGCATGACTTCCATCACCGTGCCCAGCGCGCGCCGCACAAACTCCGGCCCGGTGGTGACGCCCTCCAGCGCCGTTTCCAACACGTCGAACAGGTCCTCATAGGGCGAGGTTTCCTCGATCAGCGCCGCGAAAATCGCCTCTTTGGTCGGGAAATGGTTGTACAGCCCCGCCACCGCGCGATCCCCGGCTTCGCGGGCAATGGCGCGCATACTCGTGCCATGAAACCCGTTGCGCAGAAACAAGCGCCGCGCCGCCAGGAGAATCTCGCGCCGCGCCTGGTCACCTTTAGTAGACAGATCGTTCATACGAATCTTTCCTTTCAACCGGTGCATGAACGCTCGTTCGTTTTTGTTGGCAAAATAAAATGAACGAACGTTCATACATCATAATACACCGAAACCGACGCTTGTCAAGCGGTTGGCGCCGATTAGGTGCATTTCATTTTCGGGGCAGGACTGTTTTTCGTAGGGGCAATTCGATGCTCTTTAATTTTTAAATGCGGTAATGCATCCATTCCTTGACGCCATATTGACAAACGTCAAAGACAATGATCACTTTAGCAATATATGATTCAGGTTAATGTACAATTTTGGCTTTGAATCGCCACTAAAACTCACTTTTAACAAGGAAATAAAACGATGACAGAAACAAAAAACAACTATACACATAACCTTATGGTTGTAATCGCTGTGCTGATGGGGCTATACTTAGTTTTTATCGCTCCAGGCTTTTTTGACGAAACTATGGATAAACTTATTCTTGCAAAGTCAAAAAAGGGCACAGAGTTTACCACTGGTCCGCTCAGCAGGCTGTGGATCGGGGCGTTTTACAGTGGTATTGAAATGTTGGCCGGCTTAGGGCTGGTTGCCACATCCTACGCCCTTTACAAGGGCAAAAAATGGTCTTGGCCGATGGCAGTGTTTCTGCTGTCGATACCGGCGATTGGCAACGTCTACATTGGGTTGGGGTGGCTTGAAAATCTGAAAGAGTTCCCCCCCGTCTACATAACCTTTATGCTAAGCCTGGTCGCCTTCTGGGTCGTTCTCTTATTGAAAAAGAATGATCGTCAAACTAAAGCGGCCCTGTTCTGCGTCTTCACACTCCTCGGTATGGTCGGCTCTCAAGCCTTTATCTTCTTCCCCCATGCCTTGCGTGTGGTCATGAAAGACTACAGCGCAGCACTTTCAGAACCCTCTGTGTCAATTCTGCGTCACACTGGCCCGCTCATGCTCCTCACCGTCATTTTGACGCCGCTTGCTATCTGGTTGCTGGCAAAGCGCAAAGAATCAGGCTGGTGGTTAGCCCTGCTTTCCGGTTTGCTCCTGGCTGTAGCCTCTTTCCCTGTCCACAACCTCCGTCCATCAGCATCGCTGGTTCCGTCAGACACGTTAGATGCTTCAATCTTTACATCTGCTTACTGGATGGCTGGAGCACAAGGGATCATCCTCGTCGTTTTGTTGCTAATCCCTTTTTTCAAAAATCGCTTGTACGACGAATCAGAATAAACAGCAAAGCTCTCTTCAGCGATAGTCAGTAGACCGCCATGTAGGTTTGGTTAGGGGCGAGACATGAGTTTCGCCCCTAAGGGGTTGTATAGAGGCCCTTTGGAGTTGGCGGGTCCTTGACACATTCCGATTCGAGAGCGTAAGTTCATTCGAGGTGTGCCAAAGTCGCCCGTTCGACGCGATTTGAGGTCGTATATGCCTTCGGACGGCACTGGCGGCGGTGTATTACAACGACTGTCGCACACATCACACCCTGCGCGATCCTCCTGCTTCACGGGCAATGGCGCGCATACTCGTGCCATGAAACCCGTTGCGCACAAACAAGCGCCGCGCCGCCATAAGAATCTCTCGTCGCGCCTGATCGCCTTTGGTCGATAGTTCGTTCATACGAATCTTTCCTTTCGGGCCACAAGTGAACGACCGTTCGTTTTACTTTGTCGAAAAAAAACGAACGAACGTTCATTTGTATGATATAGGCTGATTCGCACGCTTGTCAAGCGGTTGGTGCAGATTTGTGCTACCATCGCAGTCGGTAATGTGTAGCCAAAGATTGAGACGATTATGGTAGACAACAGTTGGATTTCATACACGGTAAGTGAGCTAAAATGCCAACCGCCCCCCGCACCCTGGCAGAGAATCGACGTAGCTATTGCAGCACTAAGGGAAGTAGGCTACGCTCAAAACAGCGATTTGCTGCTCGTCATCTCCGAAGCCGGGCGCGGCGTGTTCAACTGTCTGACGGGCGAAAAAGTCGCCAGAGATCGCAACCACGATGATACACAATGGCGCGATCCCATCCATTTGACGGCGCAGGGAATTGGACCGCTCAATAACCAAACCATCCGGTTGGCGGGTATATCTGGCGGAGGCTTAAGAACTTTAGGTTCAGACGGATGGAGCTTGATGTTAGTCTCTCCATATTGGCCGTTAGAAAGCGTGGTGTTGTTTTCGTCAAACAGAATACTATGGAGTCCAGACGGCTTTGAGCACTGTACGAAAATATATCCACCCGGCGACGGGGATAAAATCCGCGCCTACGGCTTCTCGGACACAAATAAGAGTTTCATCGTCGCAACGCCCAATACATTAGCGCTGTTTTCGCGGCCTTGAGTGTTGTGCATTCATCAAAGGGTGTATTGCCATACGCCCCTGCGGGAAATACATTCACTTGCTCAAGCAAGGGCCGTTGAGGGTCCTTCGATTTTGAGTAGCTGAGGGATTCATTCCTCAGCGATCTATCTGACCTCACACGCACCTGCGAGGAAAAATGTCCATATCCACCACACGCCCAAGACGCACGATTCCCCTACGCACCACGATCACCAATATCCTCCTCATGACGGCGGGCGCGCTGATCTCGGCGCTGGGCGTGGTCGTGTTCATGATCCCCGCTGAGGTCGTTCCCGGTGGCGTGTCGTCCGTCGGCGTGATCTTGAACGCCGTGCTTGGCGCACCGGTCGGCCTGGTCGTGATCCTGGGCAACATCCCGATCCAATACATCGGAGCGCGGATGCTCGGCGGCTGGCGCACCCTCTGGGGCACAGTCTATGTGGTGGCGGTGTGGTCGCTGGCGGTGGAAGTGTTCCCGCTGCTCGGTGTGGAGGGCGTCAGCGATGACCGGCTGCTGAACGCGGTCTTTGGCGGCGCGCTCGGCGGACTCGCAGGCGGCTTAATCTACGGCGCGGGCGGCACGCTCGGCGGCACATCCACCCTGGCACGCATTTTGCAGGATCGCACCGGCACGCCCATGAGTACCACGTTTCTTTACACCGATACCGCCTTCATCGCGTTGGCGGGAATAGTCTTTGGTTGGGAGGCAGCACTCTACGCCGTCCTCGCGCTGGTGATCAACGGCATGGCGACGGATTACGTACTCGAAGGGCCGAGCGTGGTCCGCACCGCGATGATCATCACCAACCACCCGGACGCAATTGCCGACATCGTGATCCACGATCTGCACCGCACCGTGACGCGCTGGGACGCGGAGGGCATGTACGCGCACCAGCCCCACTCGGTGCTATATGTCACTGTCTCGCGCTCTCAAGCACGGCGCTTGAAGGATCACGTCCTGGCTGCCGACCCCACCGCGTTTATCGTGATCGGGCAGGGTCACGCGGCGTATGGCGCGAGCTTCAAACGCGTCCGCCAACACCCGTACGATTGAAGGTCCGTGGGGCACGATTTCCCCAAACAATCAGATTTTAGTATGATGAGAAATGGCAGGTGTCATTGCCACAGGGATAGGCGATGGACGTGTCGTGTTGTCTCTTGTTGACGCGTTAAGCATTGAAAGGGGAACCACTATGGAAGACTCATCTCTAGCTCTTAATTGCATCTCGTTAATCGTAAGTTTGATTGCGTTGGTTGCGCTGTGGGTGTTGTATACCAAAGCGAACGAACCTGGCTGGGCAACCATTATCC
>CBEVZO010000132.1:0-8008 GCA_965554365.1 uncultured Anaerolineae bacterium | reverse complement strand
CGACCGATGAGGCGTAGTCGCGCGTCCCTGCACTCCGCTGCGGACCGCCTGGATCGGGATGGCGGTGTGGGGTGCGGGCGCACGCTGCCGGCTCCCAGGCCGCCAGCGGTCCGTAACAGCGCGTAGGGCTGCGCAAACACGTGTCACCGTTTGCGACGGCCCACAGCGACGTGGAGGACTGCTGGTAGGCCGCCCCAACGAGACATGATTCCGCTTATTGAGGATGCTAATTCCGCGTACCCCGCGTACAATAGGGGCCGGAGTCGTGGCACATCAAAGTACTGAGAAGCTTGTATTCTCTTTCGCTTTCACCTTGTTTTTCTCTGCGTTCTCTGCGTTCTCCGCGGCCTCTGCGGTGAAGCAGATCTTTTCGGAGGCAACCACAGCGATGCAGTATCGGACATTGGGGCGCACGGAGATCGAAGTATCGGTGATCGGCGTTGGCTTTTGGGCGGTGTCGGACCCGGTACATTGGGGCGTGCAGGACGATCAGGACGCGATTCGTGCGGTCCATACGGCATTGGACGCGGGAATCAACTTCTTTGATACGGCAGAGGGCTACGGCAATGGTGTGTCGGAGGAACTGCTCGGACGCGCGCTCAAGGGGCGGCGTCACGAGGCCGTGATCGCGTCGAAAGCATCCAAAGGGCATCTCGCGCCGGACGATCTGATCGCGGCGTGCGAGGCCAGTCTGCGACGCTTGAAAACGGGCTATCTCGACGTGTACCAACTACATTGGCCGAGCCGTGTGGTTCCGCTGGCAGACACGGTCGGCGCGCTGATGCAGCTCAAGGAGCAGGGTAAAATCCGTGTCGCGGGCGTGAGCAACTTCGGCGTGGGTGATCTGGGCGATCTGACGGCGCTGGCACGCGTGGAGGTTAACCAACTACCGTATAGTCTGTTATTCCGCGCGATTGAATACGAGGTGCTGCCCGCGTGCCGCGCACAGGAAATCGGCGTGTTGGCATATAGTCCGCTGCTGCACGGTTTGCTGGCCGGACGCTTCGCCACGCTGGACGAGATGCCCGATGAACGCGCACGTACGCGGCATTTCGCGCCCACACGTGCCATGACGCGCCACGACGAAGACGGTCAGGAAGCAGCGGTAGCAGCGGCATTGGATCGTGTCCGTGCGATCAGCGCACGACTCAATGTGCCAATGGCGCAAGTGGCGCTGGCCTGGGCGATGCATCAGCCAGGGATCACGTCCGTGATCGCGGGGGCGCGCAATCCCGCGCAGGCCGCGAGCAACGCACAGACGGCGGCGCTCACATTGGACGCGGACACGCTGGCGGAACTCAACGCGGCGACGGACGATCTCAAGGCGGCGCTGGGTCCGAACCCTGATATGTGGGAGTCTGGGGCAAGGTCGCGGTTTCGGTGAAAGGACAGAGTCATGCTGCTTGAATTGGCAATCGGCGATGCGTATGGCGCAAGTTTTGAGTATGTGAGCCGCCGCATGATCCGCGAACAGAATACATTGGCAGGCTATGTGCAGCATCCCCGGCACGGCATCCGTCCCGGTTGTTACACCGACGACGCCCAAATGAGCATCGCTATCGCGGAATTGCTCGTCGTGGATGCGCCCTGGACGCGTGAGAACATCGCCCAGCAGTTTGTCACGGCCTTCAAACGCGATCCGCGCGAGGGCTATGCACGCGGCTTCTATGGCTTTCTGCAAGAGGTGCAGGACGGCACGGAGTTCCTGGCACACATCAAACCACACAGCGACAAAAGCGGAGCCGCGATGCGTGCTGCTCCATTGGGTGTGTTGCCCGACGTCGCAATGGTGGTTGAACGTTGCACCGTGCAGGCTGCACTTACCCACGATACGCCGGATGGCATCAATGCAGCGGTGGCGGCGGCACTGATGGCGCACTATTTCATCTACAAATGCGGGCCAAAGGCAGAGGTCGGGGAATTTGTCGCGTCACACGTTCCCGGTCCCTGGACGGAATCCTGGACGGGCAAAGTGGGCGCTAAAGGGTGGATGAGCGTACAGGCCGCGATCACGGTTATTCAGCAGCATGATAGCTTGAGTGCAATGCTCAAGGCGTGCGTGGACTTCTCCGGCGATGCGGATACCGTCGCCAGCATTGCGCTTGCGGCAGCGGCGTGCAGTGATGAGATCGATCAGGATTTGCCCGCACATCTGATCAACGATCTGGAAAATGGCCCCTATGGACGTGACTACATTGTGGATTTGGATCGGCGGCTGATAGCATTGGCGGTTGTTGACTAGCTCACGGCACAGCATTCGTCGGATCGACCACCAGTACACTATCGCAGCGCGCGCCCGCCGCGATTGCTGTGTTGATCTCCGCACTGACCCACCCGGTGAGTCCGTCGTCCGTCTGGACGCGCCACCATGTGCCCGCCACATCTCGCCCGGTGATCGCGAACAGGTTGTTGGGTGTCGCCGTGTCGAGGATGTCGTGATTTGTGCCCGGCCCGGCGCGCATATTGACTTCCGCACGAAAGCGCAGCCAGCACCCCGCCGCCTGGATGTGTTCCGGCAGATACTCAGCGGCGGGCGTATCCCCTAGCGCGGCCTCCGCGTTACCATAGACACACGCATTATACGCCTGCCCAAGCTCCACGCGCACATCAACGGTCCGGTTCGGGTCTGGCTCACGCACGATCTGCGCCTCGTCCACGCGCAGGATGCGCGCGATCTCTGGCAGGGGGCTGCCTTTCGTGGTCCCGGTGTAGTCGGTGATCCGTGTGGTAGCGCGCTGAATCTCACCCCAGGCCGCGATGGGTTGCGCTGCGAAGCCTTCCCATGCGAGACGATCCGCCGCTACACGGTGCAGGCCCATATCCCACCATGTCGCGTCGATCACGTCAATCGTCACGGTGGCGCGCCCCAGGCGATTCGGCGTGGGCGGCGTGAGGAAGTCCTCGATCATGGGCAGCAGGTATTCGCGCTGCGGGAGCAGGACTTCGCGTCCGTTGTCCGGTGTGTAGCCGGTGGCGTAGTGCAGACCGAGCGTACCCCCATACCGCGCGATGCCCGCCGGGTCGAGGTCCAGCGCAAACGGCACGAGCGCGAACGTATCCTCAAACGCCATGTTCGTATCGACATACGCTTCTACCCAGGGCCACAGCACATCGATCTGGCTGAGCAGCCCGTCGCGCTTGAACTGCTGCCACAGCGCGCGGAGCAGGTCCATCTGCCGCCGCCCGCGATCCAAGTCGGAGGTGGTTTTGCGGCTGCGCGCGTACCACAGCGCGAGATCGGGCGGCAGGCGATGGCGGCCCATCTCCAACGTGTATTCTTCCCAGTTATCGGCGTTCGCAGGATCGAGATCGGGCGCTTTCAATCGCCAGTCACGGATCGCGCAGTCTACGCTGATTGTGAGGCCGCCCATTTGCTCGACCAGCGTGGTGAAGCCCTCGTAATTCACGCGCGCGTAGTAATCCAGTTCGATCCCGAAGTTGTAGCGAAACGTTTCGCGCAGCAGCGGGAATCCGCCGCCGGGATTGTTTGCTTCGCCGCGCACGTAGACCGTGTTGATCAGGTCCAGCGTGTGATTGGGGATGTAGACGAACAGCGCGCGCGGGATGTGCCACATCGCGACCGTGCCCGCGTCCGTGTTGATCGAGACGAGGATTATTACGTCGGTGCGACGGATCATGGCGTCCGGCGAATCGCTGCCCAGCACCAGTACATTCACGATAGCGTCATTATCGACCGGCCACAGCGGGATGTGCGGCGGGATGTCGAACACGGGCGTTTGCGCGGGTGGCGTATATGTGCCGTGAAAGGGATACGTCGATGTGGGGTGGAGCGTGCCCGCACTCTGTGAATAGGCGGCGTGCGGTGCATTGGGGAGCAAGACGATCAGCAGCGCCGCGCAGACGGTTAGCACGACGAGCAGTGCGGGTATGATCAGTCGTGCAGCATGTGGGCGCGGCGACATGTTGTATCCTCGGCGATAGTTAGTTCTACCCTTTCCTCGCTTCTGGTAGCAGTGCTTTGAGTGGAACTGCACGTAGCCACGCACTTTGCTCCCCCTCTCCGGCTTGGCGGGAGAGGGGGCAGGGGGGTGAGGTGGGTTTGAACGCAAAACAAAACGCTGCTCCCAGTATAGACCACCGGAGCGCAGCGTGGATCAAACATCTGTGTGGCGTATGTCAGGCGCGGGGATCGGGATGGCCTGGAAAATTGCGCGTGTGTGCCCTTGACGCGCTCGCCCTGCCCGCTGTCACCGTGATCATGCGCGCGATGAGTGTGGCGAGCATGGCGCTCGGTTTGCGCCGGTAACTGATGAAGACGGATGGCATAGGACTCTGACCCCGTGCAGTAGAAGTGAGATAGTTCAATCGGCATTGAAGATTGCAGGCCAAACGTAGGGCGGTGGGTACAGGTGGTGTACAATAAAGCAAACTGGAGGTGCATCATGATGACACTACAGGATGTGAAACAGGCTGTTGATAGACTCTCGCCAGGGGAGCGGCGCAAACTGCGCGAGTATCTTGCACAGCGCGAAAGCACAGAGCAGCCTGTGCTAGAGTTAACACCAGAAGAACGCATCCGGCGTTTAGACGCAGCGGTTGAGGCGCTGCGCGAAGGTCTGACTCAGCAAGAGCTTGACGAGATGACCGAAGCCATGAACACGGAATACATCGAACCGATTGATGAAGACCAATGGAAAGACTGACGTACATTCTCGATACGAATGCCGTTGCCGACTATATCAACCGGTTTGAGCCGACGACTGCGCGTATCAAGCAGGTGATGCGTGAGGGGCATCTATATGTATTTGTGTCCGCCAGTCTACTACGAAGTGCTGCGCGGTTTGATAAAAACCAGTGCTACTCGCAAACGGCGTATTTTTGAGGAACAATTCGCACCACAGTTGTTATTCATGCCGCTCACCGACGCGGACTGGCGGCAGGCTGCACGATTCTGGGCGAATACTTCCAACGCGGGGCGGCAGCTTGCCGATGCGGATTTGCTCGTGGCGGCGATTGCGCACCGGGTGGGTGGCGTTGTAGTGACAGCGGATGATGATTTTGATGCGCTACCGGTCCAGCGTGCAAACTGGCGTGTACCGATCACTGATGAAGCATAAATTTGTCCCCCTCGGTCGTACCCGCACTTGACTCCGTTAGCCTGCCCGCACTATAATGCAACTCAGACGGGTGGCTAGCTCAGTTGGTTAGAGCACTTCCCTTACAAGGAAGGGGTCAGGGGTTCGAGTCCCTTGCCACCCACACATAGCACTCCACAACGCTCCGCAGGTCGGGGCGTTTTTTGTTCCTATTATGATATCATAATCGCGCTAGATGACCGGCGTCGCGGACTGCGTTCCCCACGCTGCCCTTGTTAATCAATTCCCCTGCGGCCAATCTTCACAACTTGCACATAATTTCCTCGCAACTTGATCACAATTGCTTTGTATGCTTTTTCACAAACCACTAAGCGTGTTCGCTGCATCTTTGGCGACAATACGATGACTGTCGTCTTGGACACCGAAACTGAGGAGGAAAAAGCATGTCAAAACGTGTCACCATATCCCGGCAAACACGAACGAACTGGCTGATTGACGTTGCGGTGTTTGTGAGTGCCGTCATTACGGCTTTGTCGGGCGGCTACTTTCTTTTTGTACCCAGCGATGGCTACCAGGGAGGTCGCAACGCGATGCACAGCGTGACCATTCTCTTTGCACGCGCCACCTGGTCGGACCTGCACATCTGGGGCGGGGTGTTGATGACAAGCGCCATCATTGTCCACGTGGCGATTCACTGGGCGTGGGTCACGCGGATGAGCAAACGCGGGCTGCAACTGCTGCGTGGTGACAGCGTGCGTATGTCCAGGGGCGCAAAGTTCAACCTGGCTATCAACGCGGCAGTGGCCCTCAGTTTTCTGGTGACGGCGCTATCCGGCGTGTATTTCCTGTTTGCGCCGCACGGTGGCTACCAGGGAGGCAACAACGCCGTGTGGGACCCCGGTTTTCTGTGGAGCCGCACGACCTGGGACCTGCTACATACCTGGTCCGGCACGTTGCTCATCATCACCGCCGTCGTCCACTTTGTCATTCACTGGCGTTGGGTCAAAAACGTAACCAAGCGTTTCTTTTTGTCGCTGAGAACCCCACAGCAGGAGCGTCCGGTTCCAGTACGCTAACGCACCAGCAAGTTACAACGTGAGATGGTATGTCAACTAAGGAGAAACGCACCATGATGAAGAAAGTTGTACTCGGAATTTTCCTGGTCGGGTTGACCGGAATTCTGGTGGCTGGCGCTGTGAGCCGCACATTGGATAAAACTGAGCAGACCGCAGAAGTACAGGGTGGGCAGGAGCGCGGACGCAGTGCTGAGGACGCGCTCGTCAACGAAGGCGAACGTCAGGGCAACGCTCAGGAGGGTGGACAAGGAAACAACCAGGGACAAACCGCAGACGCCGGGAATCCCCTGGATGAAGCGGTCGTTGATGAGTGGATCACGCTCGAAGGTACTGTCGTGGCCGTCGATGAGGACATGCTCACGGTGATACTCAATGAAGGCGACACGCTGGTGATTGAAGGCCGCGCTCTGTCGTTCGCTCAGGAGCAGGGTTTCGCGGTTGTTGTCGATGACCGTCTGACGCTTGCAGGCTCTTATGAGGATGACAAGTTTGAAGTCGGGCAAATCGAAAACCTTACGACGGGCCAGGCGGTGACTCTGCGTGAAGAGAATGGGCGTCCGCTGTGGTCTGGACGCGGGCGGGGCGGGCGCGGAAAGTCCTAACATGCGCTATAACATGGGCTTGATACGCATAGAGCAGCTTCGCCACCCCCACATAGCAGGGCACAACGCTCCGTAGATGTGGGGTGTTTATTACGCGCGAGTCGCCTTTGTCGCGGAAAGCGACTATGCTTGATATAGATTGCTGGTTGGTTCACGTTAGTCATCTAGTCCGTGAATTGAGGAAACAAGATCATGCTTCCATTTGATCGCATTACTTTTGACCGCCGCATTATGGCGGGGCAAGCCTGTATTCGCGGAATGCGCATTCCTGTGTCGCTGGTCCTGAATCTGATAGCGCACGGGAAGCAGGCGGCTGATATCATCGCTGAGTATCCTGATCTCGAACCGGAAGACATTCAACAGGCGCTTGAATACGCGGCCTGGTTGACGCGTGAGCAGGTGTACACCGGGCGGTCAGCGTGAAATTTTTGGCCGATATGGCAGTCTCGACGCGCGTCATTGAATGGCTGCGCGAAAATGATCACGACGTGTTGCATGTTCGCGATGAGGGAATGCGGTGTGCCCCGGATGAAGATATTCTTACAAAAGCGCGTGCCGAAGCGCGAGTCGTGTTGACGTTGGACCTCGATTTTGGTTACCTGCTGGCGTTAGTGGCGCAGAGCTACCGTCCGTTGTCATTTTTCGATTGGGGAATGAGACTGCCGATGTTGTGACACAACGGTTGGCGGATGCGTTGGCGTGCTGTGCCGCTGATCTATTGGCTGGCGCGGTAGTTACTGTTGATGATGATACCATTCGTGTACGCTTATTGCCGATCACCAAAGATTAGAAACCGCGTAGTTTGGATGAGTCACCGCACAACGCACCGCACACCGGGGCGTTTTTGATTGTGTGGGTTGTACGGATATGCCAGAAAACATATAGCCAGCCGCGCAGCAGCATGTTAGAATTCTGAACAGAAAATATCCTCTTTTGTTGGATTGGAGTTTCCATGCAAGACTTCCTGTTTCGAGGCAGTTTGGCACACCTGGACCCTGATGTGGCGGCGTTGGTTGATCTGGAGGAAATCCGGCAGGCCAAGCGGCTGATCTTGATCCCCTCGGAGTCCACGATTTCGGCGGCGGTACGTGAGGCGGTGGGTTCGGTCTACAATAATGTGTACGCGGAAGGGTATCCCAGCGACGCCTGGCGTACGATGTCACAGGGCGAGATTCTGGACATCGACCTGCGGCTGGCAGAATATCGCCGCTACTCCGACCCCCGTTACTACAAGGGCACTGAGTTCGTGGACGTGGTTGAGAGCCTCGCGCGG
>CBEVZO010000131.1:0-8050 GCA_965554365.1 uncultured Anaerolineae bacterium | reverse complement strand
CCGTTCGATCAGCACATTGGCCGTTTTCAGGTCGCGGTGCAGCACTTTGTTGGTGTGCCCATAACCGAGCGCGACGGTCAGCGGTTGGATAATCTGCCACGCAGACAGCGGCGAAAAGCGGTGATGCGTCAGGATGCGTTCCAATGACGGGCCGCGTATTAGTTGCATCACAATGTACAGGTAGCCGCGCCAGTTGCCATGATCGTATACATCTACCACATGCGGATGCCGCAGCGTGACCATCAATTCTGCTTCGCGCATAAACCTGATGCGGAATTGCTCGTCTTCGGCGAATTCTGGGAGTAGAATCTTGACTGCAACCGGGCGATCATTAGTCACATCAATGCCCTGATAAACGCGCCCCATGCCCCCGATGCCAATGTTGCGCCGCACGATATAGCCTGCGATGTTTTGCCCGATCAGGTGAGTATCCACGATGAGTGTCCCCTGCGCGTCGTTGTTTGCGTGTCGTTGTAAACTGCTGCGTCATCCAACTCACACCCTAACTATAGTCCAGCGGGGCCTATCGCGCCAGACCGCCCCCCGACCACTGCGCGACAATTGCATGACGCTGCGCGGTCAGAGAAAGTTCCACACCGCCGCACCGTTAATTGCCAATAAATTGTGAATTTTCTTGCAATTGTTTCTTTTTTGATGTTTAATACTATATATATTCTCCTTTACATCGCAGCTTCAACCCGGGCGGGTTTATTGTAAAGTGTTCACTTAAGGAGTAACTCCGATGACAGCTTCTCCCGACGCCCAGGTCATGGGCGAATCTATCCATGCGTTTATTAATGGTCTTTCAAGTGATGCGGCTGAAATCCTGGCGAAATACAATCTCCCACAAGAAGTCGAAAATGGCGTTTGGTATTCGCAAAAAGCCTACGTCGATATGATGCACGAAGTCGAGCAAAAGATGTTCATCACGGATATGGTGTCGATGGGGATGAATATTGCTACCTTTGCCCCGCTACCCCCACAGATCGACTCGCTTGAATCGGCTCTCGCAGGTTTGAACCCGGCTTACCAGATGAATCACCGCAAAGTCGCTGAGGGTGAGGGGTGGGGATTTGAGAAAGTGGACGAGCGCACATATGTCGTGACCGACCGTACCCCTTACCCGGAGAATTTCTCTTACGGTGTGGTGTATGGTTTTGTGAAGCGTTTCGCCCCGCCAGGCGCTGGATTCTTGGTGATCACCGAGGCGGAAGATGGGGCGCGCACTTTCCGCGTAGAACTGGACGCTGACTGATTTGCGCCGCGCGCATAGCTAAGAACGATCAGCACATGTGCTGATGCTCAATTTTCCTGTTTCTAACGGATTGAGTTGGTCGCATATACGCTGCCTCTAAATCGTTTCTCCATTGCACTGTGCTGATGGAAAGCTGCCACCTGTTTCCCCCTCTCCGCTTGCGGGGAGGGGGCCAGCTTTCAGGGGTAGGTTTTTCGTTGTTCAAGGTTCTGACCAGTTTTCTGTTCAGACAGATTGTTCCTAAACGGGTCTAAAAAGGTCAGAATGGCTCAAAGCTCATGGTTTTCTCAATAGAAAAGTTGTCACAACATGAGTTTGTTGAGCTAGAATCAAATACCTACCCCTGAAAGGAGGGGGCCAGGGGGAGGGGCTGATCCGTCACTGCATCAAAACCAATGCAAAACGTTAGAACCAGCAATTTTCGTGTGCCAACGGGTAGTAAAAATGCTGGTTCTAACGGATTGTATTGGTCGCATTACCGCCGCCCAAAGAGGATGCAACAAGCAGGTTTTGCAACCAATTATCATGATAGACAAAGCCGTTCAGTTTATGGAACGGCGATTGGAATTGCTCGCGAATCTTAGCCCGCGGGCAATAGGGTCGGAAATTGTGCAACAAGGCCCAAGCCCGCAGTTGATACTCAGCCGACATGAGATGGCCGTGAAAGTAATGGGCACTGTACAAACAGCGGTCTAGCGGATCGAGTTGGCGGTCAATCATGTTGCTGGTGCGATGAGCTTGCGGGTGGTCGAAGGCCAAAGCAAACACTTCTGTTTTGGCACACAATTTCAAGACTGCTGCGAGCGGACGCCCAGAGAGTTGTTGGCGTGCCCAGTCACCGAGTTCGTTGAGTTGCTCTCTGAAACTGTCAAGCTGTTCCGTGTGGTAAATGTCCCATACACGCTGCTTGATTTCCGGGAACAAGTCTTTGAGACGTTTGCAACGGGAGCGGATGGTAATAAAGGCATGGAGAAAACATTGGATGATGACAATGGTGGGGTAGAGCGCCACCCACGCTAATTGTGTCGCTGACCAGCCATCTGTATTAACAGTTTGGGGTTGATAGTCGGGGTTCAGGCGGTGTGCTTCTTGCTTGAACTGCCCATAGGCTTCAGTCAAAGCGAGTTCATCCGCCGCCAGCGCCATTGAAATGCCCAACACACAATCTTGAGCGACGGTGGTGGCAATGTAGGCTTTTTCACCGTTCAAGCGGGTGTGCTTTTCATCGGCGAGCAAATGGTCAGGCAGCAACTCAGGGTCTTTGAGCGTCATTCCCACGATGTCATTGCCCCCAAATTGGGCGACCAAGCGCTGCCAGTACATATCGTTATGACCAAAGACATGGGTCAATGCCCAAAACGGGACCCCAAAGCGCCGGAGAAAGAGTGCGTGCTCAACTTCATTGGTCGTGCCGGTCATGTAGGGCAGTACAAAACTGGGCACAACGGTATAGATGCGCTTGGGGCCTGTCCCATCGGTGGCAGTTAAGCGTATCCGTTGTCGTTTGATATCGGGCATCTTTACCGACGGGCGTGCTATGCCATAGAGTTGATATCCTTGGTCGATGTTCACTGGAAAGAGTTCGGGATAACGGTCAATGAACTGATCCAGCTTGGTTCGAAAGTGTTGGTGGTCGTTGATCATCGTTGTGTAGTCTTCACGACTGATTGGTATCCGAATCTGATTCGACGACTTTGCGGCATTGGTCTTGGTTTTGGTACACTGTCTGCGAGGCATATTGGCTTGGTCTTATGGTGAGATTTTTAGTCAATATTGCCTCATCCCACCAAACCAATGCAAAACGTTAGAACCAGTAAAAATGCTGCACGTTGGCACGTATGTTTGGCATCCCCGTAGCAGTCCCCGGAATCAAAAACGGCGGTTGCTCACCGCCGTTTGTTTATGCGCTGAAAATTACTTTTTATCGCAGCAGTGCCAACGCCACGCCCCACATCGACGCGAGAATTCCCATCAGCCAGAAGCGCTGCACAACCTGCGTTTCGCTCCACCCGCTTTCCTCGAAGTGGTGGTGCAGAGGGGCCATACGGAACAATCGTTGCCCGTTGGAGAGCTTATAGTAGGTCACTTGCAGGATCACGCTGATGATCTCCGACACGGGGATGATCGCCACAATCGGCAGCAGCAGCCATTGCCCGGTCATCAACGCGATAGTGCCCAGTGCCGCGCCCAGTGCCAGCGATCCCACGTCGCCCATGAACATCTGCGCGGGGTGCGCGTTGTACCACAAAAAGCCGAAGCACGCGCCGACCATAATGAAGCAAAATTGCACGAGGAACGTCTGTCCTTGCAACTGCGCGATGATGCCGTATGCCGCAAACGAACTTGCCGTGATCAGCCCGGCTAATCCGTCCAGGCCGTCGGTTATGTTCACCGCGTTGCTTGTGCCCACGACAATGAACACGCCCACCGGAATCCACAGCCACACGGGTAGCTCAATGAACTCGGTGAACAGGGGAATAAACACGCCGTTGGAGTATTGAAAGCCGCCGTTGAGAAACGCCATCACGCCGACGGCGAAGCCTGCGAGCAGTACCTGAAACCCAAACTTGGTGCGGGCGGAGATACCTTCGCCCTGCTCACGCGTGCCGCGAATGCCCTCGATATCGTCCCATGCACCCAGGATGCTGAACCCCAGCACGATGAACAACGGCATCAGGATCGAGGAGCCGGTGAGCTGTTCCTGCACCAACCGCGCCAGGTTCAGCCCCAGCGTAATCAGCACCACCGGCACGATGATCAGAATCCCGCCCATCGTCGGCGTGCCCTGCTTGGCCTGATGCGACTCCGGGCCGGTCGCGCGAATCTGCTTGCCGATGCGCAGCCGCCGCAGCACTTCAATAAACGGCCCACCCCAGATTGCGGTGAGCAGGAAAGTGATCGCTCCCAAGGTGAGCGCGAAGGGTAATTCAGGTGTCATGAGAGTTCTTAGTTTTTAGTGATTAGTTGTTAGTTTTTGGTGCGTGGCCCAGGTATCGTTTGTAGACCAACGGGTTTGACTAGCAACTGAAAACAAATCACTGTGCGTTTAGCAATTAGTGAGCGATTAGTTGTTAGCATGTGATCCAAGTGTAGCTTGCAGGTCAACAGATTTGACTATCAACTGGAACACACAGGCATACGCCACATGCGGCGCAGCAGCGCGATTGTACGCGAAAGCGCACGTTCTGCCAAATCCACCGGGCAGGCGATCAGGCGGCGGCTAGCGCCACTCCCATACTTCATCACCCGTGAGAATGCGGCGTATCTGGTCGGGGAAGCGATCGGGGTCCAGCGGTTTGCCGAGGAACCCATCAAACCCGGCGTCCATCGCCTTTTGCATTTCGTCCTCGCTGGCTTCTGCCGTCACCGCGACAACCAGTGTGCGCTGCAAACGCGGATGGCTGCGAATTTTACGCAACGCTTGATACCCATCCTCATACGGCAGGCGGATGTCCATCAGGATCAGGTCCAACTGCGGCAGTGTGTCAGCAAACTGCACAACTTGCCACCCGCTGGTTTTCCACTCGCAGTGGTTCACACCCATGTGGGCCAACAGCCGGGCGATCAGGACAAAATTAGGTACATTGTCTTCCACAACCAGAATATGCGATTCTTGAGGGCTGATCATACCACTCATGAATAATGTCTCCCTTAGGTAAACTGGGTCAGCATGTCACAATGCCCAGTGAATCCCCCCTCATCCTAACAGTTCACAAACATATTGTCTACTAGTTCATGCTTTTTTCACGATCATTGTCCAGCATTGTCTTGGTGAGACAGCAGCGTCAGCTACCCAAGACTAGCAACTTAATTTTTCAATCCGGTAACGCTTATCAATTCACCTCATCCCGCCGGCCCTCTCTCCACGTGCGGAGAGGGGGAGCAAACCATGTGATCGATTCTCCCTCTCCGCCTGCGGGGAGGGGGTTAGGGGGAGGGGTAAACCAGCGTGACTTGACCCTTGCTATTGTGGGGCGAACAAGCAGGTGCTTTGACCTGCTCTCTGACCTGTTCTCTGATTATCACCCTGGTACTCGCGCAAGAATGGCGCGCCGCCTGCCGCTTCTAGCTCTGCGCGTATATGGTCGGGCGGAATTTCCATCAGCACGACCAGCCGTTCGAGCAGTGTTTGGGTGACCGGGGCCGCCGTTTTGCTGCCCCAGTAACCGGCGGGCCGGTCCAGTTTAACCAGGATCGATACGACCGGGTCGTCGGCGGGCAGAAACGCGACAAAGGTCGTGATCGAGTTGTGTGGCCCATAATCCTCGTACCCGTAAGGCGTCGGAATTTCAGCGGTTCCGGTCTTGCCCGCGACGGTGTAACCGGGCAGGTCGAATACGATCTCCGCGCTTTCTTCCACCACGCGCACCATAATTCCGCACGCGGTGCGCGCTGCATTTGCGCTGATGGGGCGGTGGCTGGCAGAGGGGCGCGTTTCGAGGACCTCGCCGCCCTCGATCTGCGCCAGGACAATGTGCGGCTGCATGATCAGCCCCTCATTCGCCACCGCGTTGACCGCTGTGAGCATTTGCAGCACTGTCACCGAGACACCCTGCCCGAAGCTGGTGGTGAGGAAGCTCGAATCGCTCCACAACGGATCACCCGGTTCGCGCAAAATGCCGGGCGACTCGCCTTCGAGGTCCACACCGGTCGGCGTGCCGATGCCGAATTCGCGCAGCTTGGGATACACGGCATATGGTCCGATTTCCCTGAAGATCGTCGCCGTGCCAGTGTTCAGCGATTCGATGAAGACCTGCGAAAAATCCGGGTTGCCATGCGATACAAGGTCCCAGTTGCAAATGTTATGCCCGCCGCCCTCAAAGCAGCCGGGATCGTAATATGACCAGTCGAGATCATGGGTACCCAGGTCCAGTGCCAGCGCCATCGTGATTACCTTAAATACGGATCCCGGTTCGTAGATGGCACTGACCGCAGGGTTACTAGCCAGTAGGATATTGTCCGGGTCCGTGAGCAAGTTGAGATCGAAGGTGGGGGAGTTCGCCATCGCCAGGATCTCGCCGTTGCGCGGATTCATGATCAGGATCGTGCCGCCTGACGCATCTTGATCCGCAACGGCTGCATTCAGCACGTCCTGCGCGAGAAACTGCAAATCGCGGTCGATGGTCAGCACGAGATCGATACCGTCACGGACCTGCATCGTCACCTGCGCGTCGTTGATGCTGGGGGCGGTGCTGGTTGTGACGCGGCGTGGTTGGCCCGCCAACAGCGGTTGGTAGTAGCCCTCGACGCCGTAATAGCCCCGGCTGGTGCGCGTATCGTCGGCCCCGGCGAAGAATCCAACCAACTGCGCGGTCAGGTTGCCCTGCGGATAGATACGTGTGGGGATCGCCTCGATCTGGATGCCGGGAATCTCCAGCGCCACGATCTGTTGTCCCGTCTCGAAATCGACGCGCGCCGCGAGCAACTCGTACTTGCTGAGTTCTTCGAAATCGTTGGGATCGGGGCGGTGCAGCACGCGGTAGAGTTCGTCTTCGGTCAGGCCCACGTAGGGCGCAAGTTCCAGTGCGACTTGCTGTGGATTGTTGATCACGTTGGGGCTGATGCCGATGCGGTAATCAAACGAGTTGCGCGCCAGCAGATGCCCGTTGCGGTCGAAGATCAGCCCGCGATCCGGCTGCACCTCGACGGTTTGGTGCAGGCGGCTGTCTGCGCCTTCGGCGAGCGCGGCTTTTACTTCCGGGTCCATGTAGAACTGAAACCGCAAGAGGTTGAGGATCAGCACAGCGGCGACCGCGATCAGCAGCATACTGATCATGGTTAAGCGCCGGCTGAGGATATCGTCGTTGATCATAGTGTGCAGTTCTCAGTGAACAGTTGATAGTTTTAAGTTCTCAGTGTGCAGTGAACCACGCGTCGTTTTCAGTGGACGGGTATGCGCAGCGAGCATTCCACACCATGCCAGGGTGTCGCTTTTACTCCTCGCGCCATTCCTCGAACTGGGCGCGTAGGCTGTCCCACTGTTGTTGGAGCCAACCGCCGAGTGTCTCGTCGTACAGATCGCCGGTTTCGGTGGGCGCGGCGGTTACGGTCGGCGTGAGCCGGGGCCGGTCGTAACGGTAGCCGTCCACCGGCAGATACAGCATCTCGTCATCCTGCGCGGGCCAGAAACCGAGTTCGGCGGCCCGTGTCATCAGCAGCGGCAAGCTCTGTAACTCGGCGATTTGCCCGCGCACCAGCTCATTACCACTCTCCAACGCTTCTAACGTGGCATCCATCTCACGCAGTTCGCGCACGGTGGTCGTGGTGGTTGTTGTCTGGATCAAATAGAGTGCCATGATCAGCACAATGACCACACCGATCAGGGCCAGTGTGGAGACTAACTGCCGTTGGTTGCGCCAGGGGGATTCGTCCACCGGGCGGTAGGGAGTGAAGTGTTCGCCATCGTAACCCATAGCCCTGATTATACACCACTTCGCCGCCTGCCAAATAAACGGTTCGTGAGGGTGAGGGTGCGTTTCAGATGCTAGGCAAACTCACTGGTCTCGGATTTGCCCCTCCCTAAATCCCTCCCCGCCAGCGGAGAGGGACTTCAAACCCGTCCACGCGACCGGCCCTCCCTTTCTCCGCCTGCGGGGAAAGGGGTGGGGGGATAGGGGCAAACCGCACGGGCAAGAAAACAGCGCCTAAAACTTGAAATGCACCCTCGTGCGTGGGGGGTGTATTCAGGTGGTGAGGTAGGGCCGGGGCGTTACGACGCGGGCGACGATGGCAGCCGTTCGATGACGCGCAGCTTGGCGCTGCGGCTGCGAGGATTGCCGGAGCTTTCCTCTGGGG
>CBEVZO010000130.1:0-8057 GCA_965554365.1 uncultured Anaerolineae bacterium | reverse complement strand
GCCGTTTCCCTCCGACGAAGCAAGCATCATGACCACATTGCTGGTGTTGACAACCGTGAGCGTGTTGACCACCGCGTTGTTATGGATATTTTCCGGCACTACCACCGCTGTCGCATCCCAACGACAACAAACCGTGCAACTGCTCCAAGTCATGACACAGATCAGCCAAACCTTAAACCGGCTGCCTGCCGCCAGTGAAGAAGTTCATCACGCGGTAGAGCAGCTACGCAACATCTTGAGTCTGTACCATGTGCAGGTCTTTGGCATCAACCCCGATACCGGCAAGGTCGAGCTGCGTGCCAGCACAGGCTTCATTGGTCGCCGGTTGCTTGAGGAAGAAAATCTGAGTACCCCCGGCCAACAAAGCCCGATCCATACCATCGCCCGGCAAACCGAGGTCGTGCATCTCCGTGACACCGATTCCGCTGTAGAGCGTGCAACATTTTTACCTGCGACGCGCAGTGAACTGCTAATCCCGCTGTATATTGGCGATCAGTTGCCGTTGGGGGTGCTGGACCTGCACAGCACCGATCCAGATACGTTTACCGGCGATCTGGTGGACGTACTCGCCACCATCGGACACCAACTGGCTCTGGCCCTGCATATCATCCAGCAAACGCATCTGCTCGATATCAACCAGGCGGAACATACCCAACTACGCGCGCAGATCGAAACCAACCAGCATGAACTGGAACGCCTCAATCGTCAGATCGTCTGGCACACATGGGGCGAATATTTGCCGGAACAACATGATTCAGCACTGGGTTATGAATGGCGCGACAACACCGTGCGCCCCGCGCGTCCTGATACCGACACCCTGAATCAAGCGTTGCTAGACGGTCAGCCCCATCTGGAACAACGTAGCGGGGTCAGTGTGCTAAGTGTGCCCATCCGGTTGCGCGGGCAGACGCTAGGCGCACTGGAATTTCGCCGCGCCGAGGCACAAGGCTGGACCTCGGCGGCATTGGATATGGCACAGGCCGTCGCGGATCGGTTGGCCTTGTCGCTCGAAAATGCGCGTCTCTTTGAACAAACACAGATCGTCGCGGATCGTGAACGATTAGTCGGTCAAGTGGCGACTCAACTTCAGAGTCCCAGCGATCTTCCGGCACTGCTCGCGCTGGCGGCGACGCAATTTCAGGAAGCATTGGGTGCCACGCGGACTCAGGTGCGGTTGGGCATGTTTACAGATAGCACCTCGCAAGAAGCTGACCAGGAGTAATCACCATGCAGTCAAGACAACGCTGGAAATTCGCTCACTGGTCACTGTCTGTCAAGCTCACGGCGATTGTGTTCTTCACCATCGCGCTGCCGGGGTTGCTGTTATTGATTCCTTACACCGTGTTCCAGCGCAACGCCAATGTGCAGGACCAGCACAGCGCCTATCTCGACACACTTGGCCCCTACGCACTCTCGCAAGTTGAACTTACCTTTACGGAACTGACTGGCGAGCTTGAGCGCCTGATCTACACCCCTGCTGATTATCAGCAATTAGAGGAATTTCTGTATCTCGCGCCTTATGCAACGTCAAATGCCGCACGACAGGAACTCGAACAATTCATTGCATACAAAACAGCGCGCATCCTAGACCAGACCTCGTCAATCACGCGGATTCGCTTCCTCGATCCAGATGGCAACACACTGGTGGATGTCACATCGTATGACGACGTGTACGATTTGCGCTACGAAGTCCCTGCGCAGGAAATCACACCTGCCGATACATTGATCGCCAACGGTCAATGGGGATCACGCAGCACGATCACTGACATTTACCTTGATCTTCACGGCGCGCCCTCGCTGGACGTTGTGTTCCCGCTGCGCCCGCCCTGGGATCAACTGGGTACAGCACCGATCTTGGGGCTGGTCATTTTCACCCAGGATTTAACACGCGCCAGTGCAGACAACACCTTGCCCGATCTGTTAGCCGCGCTGCGAGACATCCCACAACACGAACATCCCGTGCAAATCTTTGTACTCAATGAAGATGGCGCACTGCTGCCGCCCGATGACACCTTTGAGGTATTCGCCGACGCGCACAATGCGGAGGGTTACCGGCTGGCACAACGCGGTGCAACCGCCGCCAGCACCTATGACAGCCCCATCCTGGGCGAAGAGGTTATCGCACACCACACTGTATTGAACATACGCTACCGCCCACAATTGACATTGTTGCTCGAAACCCCGCTGGACGAACTACAACGTGAGGTTCTGCGGGACAGTGCGTTGATTGTGTTCGGCTATGTGATGGGATTTGTAGCGTTGAGCATGTTGGCGCTCTACATAGGCCGCAGCAGCATCATCCAACCGATTGTGCAACTTACGCAAAGCGCGCGCGAAATCAGCACGGGGAATCTAACGCAAAACATCCGCAGGCAAGACCGGGGCGACGAAATCGGCGCACTGAACAATGCGTTCAATGACATGGCTCGGCAGTTGGTGAGCATCATCGGCGAACTTGAAATCAAGTTGAGTGAACAGACACACACACTGGACATCACACAGGCTATTGCGCATATCCTGGCTGGCGGTCACGATCTGGATACCCAGCTAGAAGAAGCTGTCACCTTGATCCGGCAACGTTTTGGGCAAGTCTACCATGCCCAGGTGTTCATCATCGATCCCACAACCAGACGCGCGGTACTGCACGCGTCAACCGGCCTCGTAGGACGCACGCTGATCCGGCAAGGGCATGCCCTTGAGATAGGCAGCCCAAGCGTAATCGGCAATGTCACCGCGACCGGTCATGCGGTGGTGGTGCTGGATACATCCGAAAGCCCGATTCATAGGCCCAATGACGAATTGCCTGACACGCGCGCAGAAATGGCCTTGCCGCTGCGCATGGGCGGGCACATCATCGGTGCGCTGGACCTGCAAAGTACGAGGCCCCATACATTTTCGGAACAGGATATCGAAGTGTTCCAGAGCATCGCAGATCAGATCAGCAGCGCCGTTAACCGTGCGGCACTTAGCGCGGAATCCCAGCAGAAGCAGCGTGAAATCGAGTGTCTCAACCGTGCGCTGACGCAGGCTGTTTGGGAAGAAGGCCTCGCGCAACTTGGACCAGTGGCACTCAGCGCGGCATCCGGTGACATCGCACCGGACTACAGTGCGTGGACCTCGCTGCAACTGGAAGCCATGCAGACGCACGCCATCGCGGAGCGTATCGAAGGGAACACAGTGATTTTCGCCGTGCCAGTGATGCTGCGTGATCAGGCACTGGGGGCAATCGAGTGGCAAGTGCCCCGCGCGCAGTATAGCGCCGAAACACATCAAACCGCGCAAGAATTAGCCACACGGCTCGCGCTGTCGGTCGAAAACCTGCGCCTATTCGAGCAAAGCCGCCGTGCCACGCAGCGTGAACTGCTCGTAAATCAGATTTCCAGCAAGCTAATTGGAACCACCGATATCGACCAGATTCTACAGACCGCCGTGCGCGAATTGGGGTTGGCGCTGCATGTACCACACACTGCGATTCGCCTCGCGCCGCCAACTTCACGCACGCCGGACCCTCCCACTGAGCCACAAGACGGGTAAACGCCATGCGACGGATACACGTACTGATTTTTTCAATTATTGCTGTGTCGCTGGTCATATTGACCATCGTGCTAGGCACGCTGAACACGCTCCAACAGCGTGATGCCCTGGAAGAAGCCACGTACCAACAAGGCCAGATCGCGACCTTATCAATCGAAAAAACGACACAAGCGATGCAAGACGTATTGGCCGCCGTGCAACAGATTCCGGGCGTAGAAGAAGATCTCGACCAGGAACAACTGATCATCCTGCTGTTGAATCTGTCCGATCAGAATCTCTACACGATGGCGAATGAAGGCAACACGATCCGTTTCACCACGCTGTTAGCAGCCGACGGCACTGTATTCTTCCATTCCAACTCCATATTGGTAGGCCTCCCGGCGCACGAAGTCGGATTGCAGGACGTACCCGTTGACCATGCATCACGTCGCAGCGTCACGGGGTACGGCGACGTCTATGTCACGCGCATTCGCATGACCATTGGCGAGTCATTTGGGAACACCGAATTCGACATTGTGGTGGGGATGCCAACCGATCCGGTTGACGACGCAATACGCGACAGCATCATCACCGCGATCCTATCCGCATTGGGCGTGTTAGTCCTGATGTCGTTGATCGCCCTCCTACTGGTACAGTTAAATGTGATCATGCCTCTACGCACGATACAGACCAGCGTGCGGCGCTTTGAAACCGGACAACTCGACACCGCTGTGCCCGTGCGGGGCAGCCACGAGATTCGCGCGTTAGCCCATACAGTGAATCAGCAGGCTCAGCGCTGGCAACAAACACGCCGAGAACTGGAAACAGGGTATCACACCGCAGAAACACGGCTCGTTAACCGTGCCCGCGACATTGACATTTCCGCCCAGATTATGCGTAGCGCCACCAGTCTGCGCGATGTTGACATCCTGCTACGCGAAACCGTGCAGCAAATCCGCGACCGCTTCGATGTGATTTACCATGCCCAGATTTTCCTGTTGGACGATGTGCAAGGATTCGCCGTGCTGGTCGAGAGTACTGGCGAGGCCGGGCAACAACTGCTCGCGTTAGGGCACAAGCTCCCTATCGGATCAGACTCCGTGATTGGGCGTGTGACAGCCGCAGGAACCCCCGTGATCGCGTCAGACACGCACACGGGCGAAGTCCCCTGGCAGCCCAACTCCCTGCTGCCGAGTACACGGTCGGAGATGGCCTTGCCACTCATGATCCAGGGCCGTGTGATCGGCGCGCTGGATGTGCAAAGCATCGCGCCCGATATATTCACCGAAGACATGATCCGCACATTTGAGATGCTGGCCGATCAACTCGCTATCGCTATCGAAAATGCGCGCCTGATCGCTGAAGCCGAAGAGCGGCTTGACCAAATCAACAATCTCAACCGCCGCATGACGCGCACCACCTGGAAAGAGTTTGTCGCCGAAGAACGTCGCCAAAAACCGCACGGGTACAGCTACGATCTGGTCCGCACGTCGCCATTGGAAGTAGACACCGCGCTGCCCGCAGATGAGCCTGTCGCAGAAGTACCCATCCGTGTACATGGCGAAACGGTCGGCACGCTGACCACCGTGCTCCCGGTATCAGGACGCATGACCCCCGAAGATCAGTTGCTGGTTGAGGCTGTCGCCGACCGTGTGGCGCTCGCGATTGAAAACGCGCGCCTATTCGAGCAAACTCAGCGCGCACTGACCGAAACTGAGCGCCTGTATGAAACCGCACGCACCGTCAGCAGCGCCTCCGAACTGGAAGCGGTCTATCAGATGGTGAGCGAGCAACTTAGTACCAGTGCGCACGCCGATCACATTGTGATTCTGCGCTCCGGGCCGGACCCTATGCTAGTACAATATCTTGAGGACGCCTTTACCTGGGACCACCAACATGCCCCCGACAAAGCCGCCTCAGCCACACGCCTCAGTGTGCCGCCCCTCACCTATACGGACGCCGATCCACTGCCAATCCTGGCCCCGATAGACTATGCTGACGTACAGCACGATCTGCCTGCCGACAATCCTCTGACCGCGTGGCTGGCGGAACACAAGCTGCGCAGCGTGGTGCTGGCTCCTATCACTGTCGGTAGGCACTGGTTCGGGCTGCTGGTTATTGGGACACAGACTCCCGGCGGCTTTGACGCCGCGTATGTGAGTTTCGCCGGGGCACTGGCCGACCAGTTAGCTCTCGCCATCGAAAACCGCCGCTTGTTTGAAGAAGCACAAATCGAAGCACGCCGCGCGCGTGCGCTGGCCGAAGCGGGTCAGCTTGCCAGTCAAATTGGGGTGGACCTGGAAGCGGGCTTGCGCAGCCTGTTCCGCGCAGTATCCGGCCCCGGCAACTATGATCGCTGGTGGTTCGGGCTGCTCTCAAACGACGGTACAGCATTACATCAGGTGGTGGCGCAGGGCATCGCCACCGAAGAAACAGTCAATCTCGAAGACGACGAAAATGCGCTCGCAGAAGCGGCACGCATCAGCCAGATCGTGTTGATCAACGATCCGCACGATCATCCGCTAACCGCCGCCCAGTCACCCGATTCCGCCGCCGCATGGGGTAAACACATCGCCATGCCGGTGCAGATTGGGGATGAAGTCGTCGGCGTGTTGTTGATCGGGCGCAGCCTGACCGCTACCAATCTCGACGAACGCGATATTCAGCTTGCCGCCACACTCGCCAGCCAGATCGCCGTCGCCACCGAGAACCAAAACCTCTTCACTGAGGCCGAGAGCCAACGCCAACGCCTGCAAACCATTGTGGACACCATGCCCACCGGCATCCTGGTCATGGATCGCACAGGGCAAATATTGCTCTCGAATCAGAACTTGATGAACTTACTAGGATCGGAGATGCGCTCCGGTACATCCGAACATCCGCGCCCCTATCCTATCGTCCACGCCGATACAAGAGAAGACTACCCTCCTGAACAATGGCCGCTGAGTCGTGTGTTTGAAACTGAAAAACCCGTGTCAGTGGACGATATGACCATCGTTCAACCGGACGGCACAGAAATCAATGTGTTGGCGCAGGCCGCCCCGATTGTCGATCCGCAGGGCAACGTGATCGCGGTGGTGGGTGCGTTTCAGGACATCACCGACCTGCAAGAACTCGAACACGCGTCGCAGGATAGTCTGCGCGAAACCACGCTGTTGTATGAGGCTAGCCGATCGATTTCACGCGCCACCACGCTGGAAGAACTTCTAAAAGCGACACTGTGGCACATGAGTACTCTGCAACCCGATCAAGCCTTCGTTTTCCTGGTGCAAAAGGAAGCCGAAGGACAGCCACGCGCCACACTTGCAGCGGCACAGCCGGAGATCGCACTCAATGGCTGCCACGATCACGTCTTTGAGAGCATGTTCGGCGATGAACCAACTATCGTCACCCGCGACACTGCTGGCCCGGAAATCGCCGCTTGCATGGATGAACTCGGACTGCTGGTTCTGAGCAGCTTCCCGTTGAGCGTGCGCGGGCAGATCAGCGGGTGGATGATGATTGGCTTCCACGCCGATCTCCCCATCACCACCGAGCAGCGGCGCTTTATGACCACAATGGCCGATCAAGCTGCCGTGACCATCGAAAACCAACGGCTGCTGCTGCAAACCGCCGATGCGCTCGAAGAAACGGCGCTCCTGTACCACGCCAGCCGCGCTGTATCGGATGCCGAAACCCCGGAAGCGGTGCTGGATGCGTTTGTACAACATGCCAGCACACAAGCCGTCACGTACGCCGCGCTCTATATCCTGCTGGGCGAAGCCACAAACACCTCATTCGCCGTCATCGAACTGGCGGCCCAACATGGTACAGACGCCGCTGACCCTGCTGGAACACGCTATCGCATGGACCAGTTCCCACTGTGGGACGCCATGCACGACGAGCAACTCACCCCCATAGAGGACTTATCCACTGCTGCGACGCTCAACGCTGAGGCACGCGAGCAGCTCGCCGCACTCGGCTTACAGAGCGTGCTGGTGATCCCCCTGCGCACAGGCGAACGACTGGTCGGCGTGATGGTGCTGGGCCATGACGAACAGTCGCCGGACGCCGAGACTGAAATCCGTGTCTACGAAACATTAGCGGATCAGGCTGCCATCGCACTTGAAAATGCGCGCCTGCTGACCCAATCACAGCGGCGTGCACGCCAGCTAGGAACCTCCGCCCAGATCAGCCGTGCAGCGACCTCCATCCTCCGGTTGGACAAGTTGCTGCCACAGATCGTGAATCAGATTCGCGAGGCGTTTGAATACGATCATGTGCAGGTCTTTCTGATCAGCGACGATGATGAACGTGCCGAGTTGGTAGCCTCAACAGGCGACGCGGGAAAGCAGCTGCTGGAACTAGAACACTACTTGCCCGTCGGCTCACATTCAGTGATCGGACAAGTCACCGCGACCGGTGAACCACAAATCGCGCTGGATACGGCGGATGCACGCGTCGTCCACCGCCCGAATCCGATCCTGCCGCACACACGCTCGGAGATGGCGCTGCCCTTGATCGCGCGCGGGCAAATCGTGGGGGCGCTGGACGTGCAGAGCAAT
>CBEVZO010000129.1:0-8063 GCA_965554365.1 uncultured Anaerolineae bacterium | reverse complement strand
GGTGCGCATTACCACCGATGATCCGATTGCTATTGCGGCAATAAGTTCCACCAACAGCTTGATTTCCGGTGCGGCGGGTAACACGGCCTGGATCTGGAATATCGACGAGGGTCATGAAGTCGGTGTGTTTGAATATGACACGCCATTTCGCGCGATGGCCTGGAACCAGAATGATCAGAAAATCCTGACTGCTAATGATGAAGAAATTCTGGTTTGGGATATGAACACGCGCAAAATCGCACGCTCGCTGACGCATGAGGGCGGCGCAGACCAGATTCTCTGGACCCAAGACGGCCTTCGTTTCCTGACGGCTGATCAAGACAAGGTTATCTTGTGGGATGGCTCGATGTGGACCCAATCGGCGGTGATCGAGTTGGAAGCGCCGTTGGTTGCGACGCAGTGGAAAGATAGCGTGTTGGTGATGATCACCAGCGGCAACAATGTCGAGTTCTGGAACGCGTTTTCGGCGTTCTCGCCCTTCGAAGTGTTGGAACATGACGCGCCTGTCACGGCGGTGACGTTTAACAAAGCGCGCAACCGGCTGCTGACGATCTCGGCGGGACAGTTGCGCGTGTGGGATACATCCACCTATGAGATGCTGCGCCAGATTGAGTATGAGGGCGAATTGACCAACGCCGCATGGCACGAAAATGTGGCGCGCGACGTGCGTAATGTGATGGCGAGCAATGGCAACACGGCGCTGGTATGGGACATGAAAACCGGCGACCTCCTGTTTGAGTTGGATCATGGTGAGCCGATCACGAAAATCGCGGGTAGCCCGTTGGCGACGCGTATTTACACGCAGAGCGACACCATGATCCGGTTGTGGGACGCCGATACGGGCGATGAGGTGTTCACCATCTCGTTCGATGCACCGATCTCTGGCTCGGCCTGGTTATCGACGGGCGGCGCAATTTTTAACACCAGCGCCAATGTGGTACGGCTCACGAAAACCTCGAATTACCAGTACATCATGGGCATTGATGGTAATGTGCGCGATCAATTCAGTCGTGTAATCTACGGCACACGCGTGTCGTTGATGGTCGGCTTGACGGCGGTGACGTTCGCGATCCTGCTCGGCACGATTTCCGGCGCAGTGGCCGGGTATCTGGGCGGCTGGGTCGATAATGTGATCATGCGTGTGATGGATGTGCTGCTGGCGTTTCCGGCGTTGATCCTGGCGATTGCCGTCGTCACGATGCTGGGGCCGGGGTTGCAAAACGCGTTGTTGGCAATTTCAGTAGTGTTCATCCCGGCATATGCGCGTGTGGCACGGGCCGGTGTGCTGACTGTGAGGGAAGAAGATTTTGTGCTGGCCGATCATGCGTTGGGCGTGGCGAACTGGCGCATCCTGTTCCGGCGTATTTTGCCGAATGCCCTCGCGCCCTTGATCGTGCAGGCGACGTTGGGTATCGGGACCGCGATCCTGGATGCGGCGGCGCTGTCATTCTTAGGGTTGGGTGCGCAACCACCCATGGCGGAATGGGGCGCGATGTTAGGGGCGGAGCGTAACCAGATTTTCACGGCCCCGCATCTCGTGTTCTACCCTGGGATCGCAATCATGATCATCGTGCTGGCCTTTAACTTGTTGGGTGACGGGCTGCGGGATGCCCTGGACCCGCGCTTGGATCGGTAGGCGGAATCACTATGGCGACAAAATCCAATCCACATGCACAGACAGAACCACTGCTTGCGATTCGTGATTTGCGCACGTATTTTTTCACCCGGCAAGGCACGGTTAAAGCCGTCGATGGTGTGAGTCTTGAAGTCCATCAGGGCGAGATACGCGGACTTGTAGGCGAATCAGGCTGTGGCAAAAGCATGACGGCGCTCTCGATCTTGCAGTTGATCGATAAGCCGGGGCGTGTTGTCTCCGGTGAGGTTATCTTCAAAGGCGAGAACCTCCTGAAAAAGTCGTCGCGAGAACTGACCAAAATGCGCGGGCGGCACATCTCGATGATTTTTCAGGAACCCAAATCGTCGCTTAATCCGGTGTTCAAAGTGGGTTCACAGATTTTAGAAGTGCTGCGTATCCACGATCAGATCAAGGGGCAGCCGGAAGACTTCGTCGCGGTGGAGAAACTCAAGCAGGTGGGCATTCCCGAACCTAAAACGCGCATCGACAACTATCCGCATGAAATGTCTGGTGGTATGGCGCAGCGTATCATGATCGCGATGGGCATCGCTTGCGCGCCGGATTTGCTGATCGCTGACGAACCCACGACCGCGCTAGATGTGACCATTCAAGCGCAGGTGCTTGATTTGATCTTGAAGCTGCGCGATGAGATGGGCATGGCGGTGCTGTTGATCACGCACGATATGGGTGTGGTCGCGGAAATGGCGGACGTGATCACGGTGATGTATGCGGGTACGGTTGTCGAAGAAGCTAAGACCGAAGAACTGTTCAAGGAACCGCTGCATCCTTACACGCGCGGCTTGATTGCGTCAATCCCGGTGATGGGGCAGCGCAAAGATCGCCTTGAGGTGATTCCGGGCACAGTGCCCGGCCTGATCGATTTACCAAAGGGCTGCCGCTTTGCCCCCCGGTGTCGGGCGCGGATCGAACATAACTTGACCCAATGCGAAACGACTGAACCTGATTTGATCGAAGTCAAACCCGGCCATCTAGCACGTTGCTGGCTGTATGAGAGTGAAGACGCATGAGTGATAACCTGTTAGAAGTCCGTGATCTGAAGGTCCATTTTGAGATCAAAGGCGGCATTCTCAAGCGCACTGTGGGCGTAGTCAAGGCGGTTGATGGTGTTGATATCGATATCAAGCGCGGCGAGATTCTGGGCCTAGTTGGCGAGTCGGGCTGTGGTAAAACGACGGCGGGACGCGCGATTCTTCGCTTGGTCGAGGCAACTGGCGGGCAGGTGGTCTTTGATGGGCAGGATGTGTTTTCGCTCACGCGCAAGGAACTCAAACCGTTGCGCGCGCGGATGCAGTTGGTGTTTCAGGACCCCTTTTCCTCACTGGACCCGCGCAGCCGGATCGTGGATATTGTCGGCGAAGGGTTGCGTGTGCATGGCGTAACTAATTCGCAAGAACGGCGCCAACGGGTGATGCAAACTATGCGCCTGGTGGGGCTGAAGGAAGAACACCTCAACCGTTTTCCGCACGAGTTTTCGGGCGGTCAGCGCCAACGCATTGGTATCGCGCGCGCGTTGGTGCTTCTTCCCGATTTCATTGTGTGTGACGAGCCGGTGTCAGCGCTGGATGTGTCGATTCAGTCACAGGTGCTGAATCTGCTCAAAGACCTGCGCGAAGAACTCGATTTGACGCTGCTGTTTATCGCCCACGATATGAGTGTAGTGGAGCATCTCTGCGACCGTGTGGCGGTGATGTACCTGGGTAAAATTGTGGAGATTGCTGAGCGTGATAAGCTGTTCGGCAGCCCGCAGCATCCCTATACCCAGGCGTTGCTGTCGGCGATCCCTGTCGCGGACCCCAAAGCCAAACGCGAACGGATTTTGCTGCAAGGCGATCCGCCCAGCCCGATCAATCCCCCGTCAGGCTGCCGGTTCCACACGCGGTGTTCAGAGGCTATCGATGTATGTGCGCAGGAGGAGCCGCAGTTGATCGAACTTGGCTCTGGGCACATTTGCGCCTGCCATCGCCGGGAACCCTTCACTGTCGCCACAACGTAAACTCAACGCGCAAGTGTGTATGTCCTACGGCGGGGCATGGCTGCGGAAAAGTCTGCGGCTCATGCGCCGCCGTTTCGTATTGTTTCTCTGATCCGCTCCTGTACAGTGACTGCGGCGTGACTACCTCGCAACTGCGTTGTGACACCTCACCAGTACACTTGACGCAGAAACATCAACCCCGATAGAAACGCCGTCTGAGTTTTCAGGAGTACACAGCATGGATTGGCTCAAACAAAGCGAAGAAATGATCAAAATGTGGACCGACACCCAGCAGCAGATGGTCAACAAGTGGTTGGAGCAAATGCAGCAGTTCACACAACCCCAGGCCAGCGGAGTCTGGGAAAAGACGCTCGAAACCTGGGAAAACGCCGTCAACAACATGTTGGAAACGCAGGGCCAGTGGGCGCGCATGTGGGCGGGCACGGTCACGGCGACGAAGGGTATCCCGAAAGAAACGGCTGAGGGTGCGGTGCAGTTCAAGGACATGACCGAGCGCTGGGTCACGTTTCAGCGGGATTTGTGGCAGGGCTGGTTCGAGACCGTGCGCAAGTTGAATCCAACGGAGGCAGCACAGGGTGATCCGCAGCAAATTTTCGCCGCATGGCAGGACTCGTTCCAACAAGTGATGCAGACGCAGATGGATTGGGTCCGCCAGTGGACCGGCGCGCAGCAGGACAAGTAAGCATAGTACGACTCCCCCAAAATATGTTTAGCACAAGGACACCAGCATGGATTGGAGCAAGCAAGCAGAGACGATGATGAATGCCTGGCTTGATGCGCAGCGCCAATGGTGGGAAGCGTGGCAGGGCACAACCGAAAGCCCAAATGCTGCCGACACGTTTACCCCATTATTCACGCAGTGGCAGGCGTTGATGCAGCAGTCATTGGCGAGTTGGACCGGAGACGCACCCGTAGCGCGGCAGGTTGCGGAGCAGTTCGTTGCCAGTCAGGGCGCGATGATGCACTTTGTCGAATTGGCGACTCAGGCGTGGGGTGTGTTACAGCCCCAACTGGATGGTGAGAGCGATTGGTCCACCGTCGTGCAGCAGTATGCTGAGCAGGTCCGTGCGCAGTTTGATCAGTTTCATGTGGGCACAGCCAAAGCAACTGAGAACCTCAACGAGTTGTGGGGCCTGTATACGGAGGAACTGCGGCGCATGGGCATGACGTGGATGGAGCCGTTGCAGCGCGCGCCGGGGTTCATGGCATTTCCTGGTGTGGCGGATGGTTCTGGTGTGGTCGAACTGACGAATCTCTACTGGGATGCGTTCGAGCGTACATTTGGCGGCTTGCTGCAATCACCCGGCCTGGGCCTGACGCGCGAACTCAATGAGAAGATCGCGCACGGTTTTGATAGCTGGTTGGATTTCCGTCGGGCCAGCGCCGATTATCAGTCCAAACTCGGCGATATGTGGTCCGAGGCGTTTGAGCAGCTCATGCACGAAATAAAGGAACTTTCTGAGCGCGGCGAGATGGTTTCTAGCGTGCGCGGTTTGCTATTGCTGTGGGGCCAGGTGGCGGATCGGGTGTTTGTCAAGACATTCCGCACCGATGAATATGTACAGATTCAAGGGCAGATGCTCAATGCGGCGATGGCTTATCGCGTGCAGGTGCGCGAGATTATGGAGTATGTGCTGAACGCGCTGGACCTGCCCACACGCAGCGAGGTCGATGAGGCGCACCGCAACATCTACGAACTGCGGCGCGAGGTCAAGGCGCTGAAAAAGGAACTCGCTGCGCTGCGCAAGTCCGCCCGGAAATCCACGTCCCGCCGTAAGCCAAAGGCCGCAGCCGATGCGCCTGATCCTGCTGCCGAAACGACTGAGGAGGCGTAACGATGCTGCCTTTTCCGATGCGATTTCGTCCCGAAGATGTGATCGAGGAAATCACCGAGTTCAGCCGGCAGGCGCTTGAAGGGCTGCGCACGCTTAGCCATATGCGCGACGAGCAGATTCAGATCGGTACGACGCCCAAAGAGGAAGTCTACCGCGAAGACAAGATCGTACTTTACCACTACATCCCGACGCGCAAGCGCCCGTTCAAAGTCCCGGTGCTGATCGTGTACGCGCTGGTCAATCGCCCTTACATGGTGGATTTGCAAGAGAGCCGGTCGTTGGTGCGCAATTTACTGGAACAGGGCATCGACGTGTATCTGCTGGATTGGGGCTACCCCACCCGCGCGGATCGCTGGATCACGCTCGAAGACTACATCCTCGGCTATGTGGCGAACTGTGTGGAGGCTGTCAGCGCGCGGCATGGCGGCAAGCCGATCAACTTGCTCGGCATTTGCCAGGGCGGGGTGTTCAGTCTATGCTATACCGCACTGCATCAGGAACGGATCAAGAACCTGATCACGATGGTCACGCCGGTTGATTTTCATGTCGAAAGCGGCGGCATCCTCAATACATGGTCTGGCTGCACGTCTGCCGGAGAACCGGGCATTGACGCCGATCTGGTGGTTGAGGCGATGGGCAATGTGCCGGGCGATTTTATGAACTTTGGGTTCCTGATGCTTAAGCCATTTGAGTTAGGCTTCCAGAAATATCTCGATGTGATGAGCATCATGGGTGATGAGGACCGATTCGTTAGCTTTATGCGCATGGAAAAGTGGATCTTCGATAGCCCGGACCAGGCAGGCGAGGCGTGGCGCACGTTTATCAAGTTATGTTACCAGCAGAACGCGTTGATCAGTGGCGAAGTCGTGCTTGATGGCGCGCAGGTAGACCTGGGCAATATCACGATCCCGGTGCTGAATGTATACGCCGAGCAAGATCATCTCGTGCCGCCGGAATCCTCGCAGGCGTTGGGGCAGCACCTGGGGACGGACGATTACACGGTCGAGTCATATCCGGTGGGCCACATTGGCATGTATGTCAGTGGGCGCGTGCAGAAGACGCTGCCGCCGATGCTTGCCAAATGGATCAAGGCACGCGGTTAGGTAAACATTGTATTATTGGGGCGCGATTGGCGATGTTATCGTTTGAACGCGCCCCTACCATAAGCATTGAATGCGAGTTCAGGGAGCGCGTAGTGATGGACGAGTTCCCGTTTTTGCTACGGCCTGATGCCATACTGCGAGAGCTGACCGCGCTGCAACGCCGGACGGTGGAAGGTGTGCGGCGGCTGGGCGCGATCCGTGACGAGCAGTTGTGTATGGGCACGACGCCCAAAACGGCGGTGTTCCAGACCGACAAAGTGATTCTCTACCGTTATGCCCCGATGGTAGAGCAGCCATTTCCGATCCCCCTGCTGATTGTCTACTCATTGGTTAATCGTCCCACGCTAGTAGACCTGTACCACACGCGGTCGTTGGCGCTGAATTTGATTCAGCATGGCATTGACGTGTACCTGATCGACTGGGGCTATCCTACCCGTGCGGATCGCTGGCTGGCACTCGATGACTACATCAACGATTACGTGGACGCGTGCGTAGAGTTCATTCGCGAGGCGCATCAGCTTGAGCAGGTCAACCTGCTGGGCATTTGCCAGGGCGGAGTGTTTGCGCTGTGTTATGCGGCGCTGCACCCCGCGCGCGTGAAGAACCTGATCGCGATGGTCACGCCGGTGGATTTTCACGCGGGAGACGCCGTGATCGCGCGATGGGCAGGCCAGGCAGATGATAGGCCGTGCGTGGATGTGGATCAGGTGGTGGCCGCGCTGGGCAACATCCCCGGTGATGTGCTGAACCTCGGCTTTTTGATGCGCGAGCCGTTCGGACTCAACTTTGGTAAGTATTTCGGGCTGCTGGACCTGTTTGACGATGAACGGCGGTTGCTTGATTTTCTGCGTGTCGAACGGTGGAGTTTCGACAGTCCCGATCAGGCAGGCGAGGCGTTCCGGGAGTTCGTGAAGTACTGCTACCAGGAGAACCGGCTGGTACAGGGCACGCTGGAGATCGGCGGGCGGCGGATTGACCTGCGGCAGATCACCATGCCGGTGCTGAATCTGCACGCGGATTACGACGATCTCGTGCCACCGCCGTCGGTGGAGCCACTGGGTGACCTTGTGGGTACAGCCGATTATACGCGCCGGAGTTTCCCGGTGGGGCATATCGGCATGTATATCAGTCGCAAGGTGCAGCAGACACTCCCCGCACTGATCGCTGAGTGGCTCAAGGCGCGCGGCGATTGAGCATAGCACGCGTCCCTCAACGTTTCAGATTGCTTGCATTTTTTGTTGATTTTTCCGCGTAATTGCGTATAACCGCAAGTCAATTCAACACCACGATTATTTTCGTCAATACGACTTGAAATACTCGCCAGAAGCACGAAGTTGAGTCTTCCGATATCAGACTGCATGTGGTATACTGTGGCGTCTATACCGAACGCCTGTTCGCCGCCCTCCGTGTCCCCCAGTTTCTATTGTCCGTAACCTGACTATATATGGAGTCTGTTTATGGCCGCTTCTGCAAAA
>CBEVZO010000128.1:0-8145 GCA_965554365.1 uncultured Anaerolineae bacterium | reverse complement strand
GAAGTGTGGAATGAGCAATCTGAGTTGCGCGCGCTTGATCCCGGCGAATGGTGTGACGTGGAATTCGACGGCACACAATGGGTACTCACGGCATCTGGTACACTGTAAACAAGAAGTTAAACATTGTATTTGAAGGGCGCTGCGCGGCGGTGGATGTGCGCAGCGCCCCAATTTTTCATTTACACCCGAATCTCCCCCTGCGCGATCAGCCACGCCACCGACTCCTGCACCGCTTGCAGCGACGCATATCGAGGCCGGTAATTGATCAGGCGCGCCGCTTTGGCGATGCTGCAATTCGGGCTGTGTGCGATATGGTCCCAGGTGGCCTGTGCTTCCTCTGGCGTGACCGTCGTCTTCCACTCGTCCCAGGGCAAAAACGTCAGCCGCGCCTCCTGCCCGAACCATACCGCCATCGCCTCCGCATACCCGCGCAGCGTCACCGCCGCCGGTGACACGACATGGAAGTTCTGCCCGCCCGCCGTACTCCAATACGCCAACGCCTGCACAAAACTCTGCGCGACATCATCCGCGTGGACGTGATGCACCGTTTCCATACCCAGGTTCGGCAGCGCGAGTTCCTCGCCGCGCGCCAACGTCTCAAACACCGCCGGATTGAAGTGCCCCGCCGGATTCAGCGGATGCCAGCCCTCCCCGACAATATGACCGGGCATCAGCACCGTCGCGGGGAAGCCGTTCAGCCGCGCCTCACGCAGCAGATACGACTCAATCGCCCACTTCTGCACGCCATACTCGCCAAACGGATGCCGCGCCTGATCCTCGATGGTGGGCACTTCCACGCTAGGCCCATGCGCCCAGATCGTGCCGCAGTGCAGAAAATGCGCTACGTGCCCGCGCAGCGCCTCGACCAGCTGTTGCGCGCTTTCCAGCGTGAAGCACACCATGTCGATCACCGCATCGGCGTTCAGATCGCGTATCTGCGCACCAAAATCACCCGCTTCCTCAGCGGCCTCACGATCCAACGTCACCCGCGTGACACGATCCCACGCATGATGCGGCGTATACGGCTCCCGCTGTCCGCGACTGATCACGACCACGTCATGCCCCAGAGTCACCAGGCGCGGAACCATGTACGTGCCCACATGCCCCGTCCCACCAATCACCACGAGTCGCATTGTGCGTTTCCCTTCATCAACAATAAAATTTGTCGCGCAGCAGATCACCCAACTGCCGCCGCAAACTCTCTGCATCCGCATACACCACCGCATGATCCGCGAGACCGCCCACCGTCGTCGATGGTTCCGCGTCCGCATGGCGCACGTAGATCACGGGGATACCCAGCGCCGCCGCATACCCCACCTCGATCCCCACGCCAATCGCCTTATGCGTGACCTCCGCGATCAGCACCCGCGCGGCGCGAATATCCGTCACGGTTTGCTCCATCATGGCACGCGTTTGATCTGGCGCAAACTGGTACGCGTTCACGAAAATGTGCGCCCGCAGCCCCGCCGCAACACACGCAGCCGAGATCGCGGCGAGCGCATCGGCGCGCGCGTGACGTTGCGCAAAGCTGACCGAGACAAACGCCGTTGGAACATCATTCACGATATATCTCCTTGACTGCCTGTTTCCGATACTACGCGGAAATCGCGGGGCATGCGTTACGCTCCCTCTCTACCGGTTGCATCGAGCGCCAGCGAGATCAACCGTCTCAGATGGAGAGGGTGAGCAAACGCACGTTGAAATCCCCTCTCCGCGTGTGGAGAGGGGATTTAGGGGTGAGGTTAAGCGAAAACAAGGCCAAAACACAGTGCCAACCGCTTAGCTTAATGCCTATGGGCACGGGGAGTGAGGCCGTTCTGCGCACAACCTCACCCACACAAACACCATTGGCACATCGCTCACGATATATTCCCTTGATTGCTTGATTCTGTAATTACGTGGCAATCGCGGCGCGTGATTTTCTCCCCCTCTCCGCCATGTGGAGCGGGGGCGCGTGATCTGCGATCACGTTGGGGGTGAGGCAAATTCCCCACCTACGGCCAGGGTTCCATCCAATATTCGCCGGCCACGCCCTCAGCGCTCCAACCCGTGATCTGATCGTTGCTCACAAGCCACCAGCGCCAGTGATGATTATCAGGATCGCACACCGGCCCGCTGATCACATCGAACTCGTCGCCGGGCTGCAACTGGCCCACCAAATTATTCGTGACTTCCGGTGCGCTGCGCACGCGGTTTGCCGTCGGCGGGAACAATGCAATGCGCGCTGTCTCGCCGGGTGTCAGACGCGGTGGGGGTGAGCCAGGGCACACAATCGAGTTAACCTCATACGGTTCCACCCAATAGGTGTCGTTGCGCCCCTCCCCAACCCAGCCGACCCAATTGCCATCAATATCGACGCCTCTAACGCGCCACCACCAAACCCCATCGGCGCATTCCGGCCCTTCCTGTACCTCAAACATCAACCCCGGCGGGATCGAACGTTCACGCGGCGCGGTCAAATCCGCATAACTGCGTACGCTCGTCGGCGTATCCGGCAGCAGCGTTGTGCGCGCGCCTTTGCCCACCTCCAACCGTTGTGGCATAGAACACCCCGATACCGTCGTTGGGAAGGGGGTCAATGTGGGCACCGTAGTGGGCAACGTGGGCAGCGTCGGGACCAACGTAGGCGACGGCACAACAGTGAGCAGCGGTGGCACGGTGGGCATCCGTGTCTGCGTCACGGTCGGCAGCGGTGGCAATGTCGGCATAAATGTAGGTGTCGGCGTATCCGTCCAGGCCGAGGCGGTCCCTGTCAGCGCCGCGACTACCGTCGCCTCGATATCCGGCGTCGGTGTATCCGTCCACTGCGTCGCCGTCTGCGTCAAGCGCTCATTGAGCAGCGCCTCAGTGGTCGCCTCCAAGTCCGGTGTTGCGGACGGTGTAACGGTCTGTGTCGGCGTATCCGTGACCGTTGGCGACGGCGTATCCGTCGGCACATCCGTCGGCGCATCTGTCGCCGTCGGCACGACTGTGACAGACGGTTCCGCCGTGTGCGTGGACGTCACGGTCCCGTCAGGCGCGACAGCCGCGCCCGCTTGCGTCGCGGTGCGCGTCGGCAGGATCACCACAATGCCCATGGTCGGCGTGACGCTCGGCGTTTCCTCCGCCATCCCAACTACCGTTTCCAATCCTTCGTCCGGATCGTCATCACCCCCGCCCAACACCAGCACCGCACCCACCACGACCGCCGCGATCAATAGCAGCGCCACCAGCCCGATCACGAGGCCGCTGCGCCCCTGCTGCTTACGATCACGCGCCACCGTCGGCAGCGCCACCGATTCCACATAGGCCGAAGGTTGAACGGCTGGGATGTAGTCCGTCGCCGGAGGCTGCGTCGCTCCGCCGTGCGTATCGTCCACTGTCGGCGCGCTCGTGTTGACACTTCCCGCCGCCATTGCGCCCCCCGGCGGAGTCGCGCGCTCGATCTGCTCTACCGTCACACGCGGTAAAGCACTCGCAGCCACCTCAGCGGGTAACGTGCGTATCGCTGCGGTATACTCGTGCGCCATCTGCTGCGCGGACGGGTAACGCTCCTCAGCACGCTTAGCGAGCGCCCGCAGCACCACACGCTCCAATGCCTGCGGAATGTTCGGATTCACAGCACGCGGCGGCGCAGGCATCTGATCAAAATGCTTATACATCATGCCGTAAGGCGTCTCAGAGTTAAACGGCAGCGCCCCTAGCAGCAACTCGTACAGAATCACACCCAGCGCGTAAATATCCGTGCGCGCGTCCACCGGTTCACTGCGCCACTGCTCTGGAGCCATGTAGGCCGGTGTGCCCATCACGCGCCCAGTGGCCGTCAGACTATAATTGCTCGTGGACCCTGCCAACATCTTCGCGATCCCGAAATCAGTCAGATACACGTTATCCTGCGCATCCAACAACACGTTAGTCGGCTTGAGATCACGATGGATAATCCCCGCCCGGTGCGCGTATTCCAACGCCGCCGCGATCTGACCTAGCAACCGCTCCGTCTGCTGGATCGTGAGCGGTGACCCATGCAGTCGTTCGCTGAGTACGCCCCCCGTCACCAGGCGCATCACGAGATAGAGATAATCACCGTCGCGTCCGGTATCGATCACGGGGAGTATATGCGGATGCTCCAGCCGCGCGATCACCTGGGCTTCGCGCTCAAAACGGGCCACGAACTCCGTGTTGCCTGTCAGCTCCGAAGCCATAACCTTGATCGCTACATCGCGCCCCATCGACTGTTGATGGGCACGGTACACGGTCGCCATGCCGCCGCGACCGATCAGTTCCCCAATCTGGTAGTTACCTAGCTGTTGGCCGGTGAGATCTGCCATGCTGCGCGCTCCTGTTGAACAACGATACATGTTAAGCATACTCGCTGCGGGCGCGATGGGGCAAATCACAAGCGGCACAAAACGCATATCAACGCGCATTATGGTACGTCTTATGTGGAGCCTTATACTAGTTTTTATGGTTTGCTAAGCGGTCCCAACCCCCGCCCCAGGCGCTTCTGTGACGTAACGGCGCGGGGGCATCAGGCGTGTGATCAAGTCTCCCTCTCCATAATTTTCGTTGAGCGCCAGCGCAACAAAATGTCTCGGGTGGAGAGGGGGATTTAGGGGGTGAGGCCCAGCGCAATTGCATTCACATAGCGTGTGCATTTATCCGCATTCATCTGCGTCCCATGTCTGTTTTGCTGCATGTCGCCACCCACCTCGACACGTTCACGGACTCCATTCCCCTCCTCGTAGTGTAACCTGTATCAAAAAGTTGTAAAAATCGCTACCAAACCACCCATAGCTCGGTATAATCACACGCCTCATGATCACACACATCCGATCATGGATCGGTGGGGACCGGTGCATACAGCACACTCTCAGGATAGCTATCGCATGGCATTCACTATTGTCCGGCTGCCCAATGAGCCGATCATCATTGTCAATGTCACACTCCCACTACACAACCACCTGGCCGTCATCGCACAGATCGACGCAGAAGCCCGCCGTATTTATGAAGAATGCGGTTGTCTCATCTATAGCATCGTCACCATCGGCGATCAAGACCTCACGTTTTTCGACATTCTGCTGTTCATTCACGAGCAACTCCGGGGGCGCTCCGGCTCAGTGCTAGACATCCATATACGCCTGATTGCCGTAAACACGCACCCGTTGATCAAAACCGGCATCAAACGGCTGCATCGCGCAATAGGCATCAATATCGCACAGTGTGCCACCGTCGCAGACAGCATCGCCTACGCCCGCGCACAGATCGCCGCCTCCGTACCGTCCGATTCCCACGCTGTTCCACCGTCCACCTGACACTTGGGCATTTTGTACCGACATTCCGCACCAGCATCGAGCAGAATCGGGATTAATCTGGTAGTCTTGAGATACGCGAAAATCAGAAATCTGCAGGTTCACCATATTGGCTACACTTCACCCTAAATATCACTTCGGCCCGAACAAGTATAGAATCTCTATCTTTGCAGTTTTCCAGATTTACCCCTATCCCCCAGCCCCTTTCCCCGCAAGCAGAGAAAGGGGAGCAAAGTCCCTCCTTGCTTGCGGGGAGGGATTTAGGGTGGGGTCAACCGGTACGGCCAAAAGTGCAAAGATAGAGTATAGAATGTGAGCAAAGGACAACCTACTTGAATATCGAGATACAACCAGCATCTATTGCCGATAAACTGATCCTGCGTCATTTGTTTCAACTGTATCTTCATGACTTCAGCGTATATGATGACGCAGATGTTGATGAACATGGCCTGTACGATTACCCACGCATCGATCACTATTGGACTGAGAATACTCGTTACCCATTTCTTGTTTGGATTGACAATCACATTGCAGGTTTCGCATTGGTTCGTGAGTTGGAAGAAACGGAAGCCGACACCTTGGCTTATTCAATTGCGGAGTATTTCATTCTGCGGAAATATCGGCGGCAAGGGGCTGGCAAAGAAGTTGCGTTCCGGTTGTTTGATCGGTTTCGTGGACGATGGCATGTGGGGCAATACGTGAAGAACGAACCTTCACATATATTTTGGCGCAAGGTGATTAACGAGTATACAAACGGTCAATTTGAGCAAATCAGGAATATTGATCAAGATGGCCCTGCGCTAACCTTTAGCAGTGAAAAAGCGTCACCCGTCAATAGCCAAAACTAGGTGTTTCTCGCGCCGCTTTTGATGAATTGCGATCTGACCGCAAGCTCATTAGCGAGCTTTGGAGACGATTGAGGCCGCTTGCTGAGAGACAGCAACTAACAAGGCCCCACATTCCACACCCAAAACAAGCGAACCGGAATAGATCTAATTTGGGCTCGACCAAGTACGGAATGTGGGTTGTAGTAGCGTCGCCCGTCACTTCCGGGTATACTGCGGGCGCGTTCGGTCAATTCATAGTGAAGGAGTAGCCTATCGACCGTAACGGAGGGACGCTAGCGCAAGGTCCAGCGCAGTGATCAGTTCACAGTTCTCAACTGCAAACTGACCATTCCCCTGGGATACGAGGTGGCGGTTGCTCGTCAGTGGACGAGCCTAACTCTGGTGCGGGAACAGGTCGTTCCACGCCAGAGAAAAATCGAGTTTCTGCGGATGCCGCCAGGGCGCACACCACCGCCCTCGTTTGACCCCTCCCCAATCCAAGCTGCGTGACCAAACCCCGGCGGTAACGTCGGGACAACCCACGCCGCATGTGGTGAACCAGCGATCAACACCCGTAGGAGCGTATTGCATACGCCCTGTAGTGCGACCGACCTTTGTTCGGCGACTACTACGCCCTGGGCACGGCAGAGCAGTGCCCCTACCGACGGTTTGATCGCGTAATCCCTGTTTTCTGACATTCAACTCACACGGCGCACAACACGCAGCGGCGCGCTGGATGCTGCTCCGCGCGTGGGTGACGCCTACCTATCCCCTGGGAGGGAAAACTATGTGTGGTATCGTCGGTTATATTGGTCCGCGTGACGCAACACCGATCATCCTCAACGGCTTGCAGCGCCTCGAATATCGCGGCTACGATTCAGCGGGCATCGCCGTCATGCAACACGGCGACATCGCCATGCGCCGCGACGTGGGCAAACTCGGCAACCTGCTGCAACTGGTCAACGAGTCGCCCCTCAACGGACACATCGGCATCGGACACACGCGCTGGGCGACGCACGGCGTCCCCAGCCCACGCAACGCGCACCCGCACCTCAGCCAGACCGGGCGCACCGTCGTCGTGCATAACGGCATCGTGGAGAACTTCCGCGAACTGCGCGCCGAACTCGAAGCCGAGGGCGTGAAATTTACCTCTGAGACAGATACCGAGACGATTGTGCATCTCGTGCAACGCGAGATCGACGCGGGCTACGATGTCACCGCAGCGACACAGCGGTCCGTCTCGCGGCTGCGCGGCGCACACGCGATTGTCGTCCTCAACGCCGACCACCCGGATTGCCTCGTGGCGGTGCGTATCGGCAACGCGGGCGGGGTGGCGCTCGGCCTCAGTGCTGGCGAGATGTTCATCGCCTCCGACATCCCCGCGATCCTCGAACACACGCGCCGCATGGTGTTCCTCGAAAGCCGCCAGATGGCGACTGTAACCCGTGACGCCTACCAGATACAGACCATCGACGGCGATCCGGTGGACGGCGAGATTCACAACATCCCCTGGGACCCGGTGAGCGCGGCACGCGGCGAATATCGTCACTTCATGGAGAAAGAGATTCACGAGCAGGCCCGCGCCCTGACCGACACCCTGCGCGGACGTATAGATTTCGCCACAGGCGAGGTCACGCTGCCCGATCTGACGCTCACCGAGGGCGACGCGCGGCGCATCAAGCGCATCGTCACGGTGGCCTGCGGCACGAGCGCCTACAGCGGCCTCGTCGGGAAGTTCATCCTCGAAGAACTGACGCGCGTCCCGGTCGAGGTCGATTACGGCAGCGAGTACCGCTACCGCGACCCGATCATCGACGAAGACTGCGCGGTGTTGGCGATCACGCAATCCGGCGAGACGGTCGATACACTCGCGGCGCTGGAAGAAGCGCGCGAAAAGGGCGCGAAGCTGTGGAGCATCGTCAACGCCATCGGCTCGCAAGCGATGCGCGTCTCGGACGGTTTTGTCACGATGCAGGCGGGGCCGGAGATCGGCGTCGCCAGCACGAAGGCGTTCACGTCCTCCATCGTGG
>CBEVZO010000127.1:0-8184 GCA_965554365.1 uncultured Anaerolineae bacterium | reverse complement strand
TCAGCGTGGGTGACGGCGGCAGCGGCGTCACTGTAGGCATCGACATAAACGGGTCGACGGTGGGCGACGCGGTGACAAACGCGTCACGCGGTGTACCTGTCGACGGCACAGTCACAAACGGCGTGCCTGCACCCTGAATCATATCAGGATCAGGCGTGCCCTGTTGCGCCGGATCACCGGGCGGTATATCTTCCATCTGCGCTGATGGGCCATCATCAGTCTGGCCGTCATCCTCATCACCCATCCGCCCGATCATAATCCCAATCCCCACGCCCAACACCAACGCCATGACAATCCCGCCCACCAACAGCAACCGCCACATGCGCCCACCTAAATCCCCGACGAACAGATCATCATCCCCCACCGCCGGATCGTAACGCGGACGGGCGTCCTTGGGTAACTTGCGCGATTCCACCGGCTTCATCGTCACCAGTGGCGTGCGCTCACCGGGCAGCACCGCCCCGCATATCGAACACGACCGTGACGCTAACGGCTGTCGCGCACCGCAAATTGGGCATTCCTGTATTCGTTCGCTCATAGCATCCTACGCGCTCGTTTGCTGATCTCGCCGCAAGAGTAATCATCAGTGCCGCATTATACCAGCACTCTGCCGCTTGATCATCCCTTCCACATCCACCGCGCACCCTGCCCTACCCTGATAGTCACCTGACAAGTCGCGCTAATGCCCTTACATTCTCCGCGTTTTGTGTTACCATTCTTCTGCTTAACAACCGACACATAGAAAGGCTCCGCAACGATGCGCGTTGTGATCAACGAAGCGCAGGTTAAACGTAACCGGCAAATCTCACACATCCTGTTCCTGGTCAGCCTGGCCGGGATGGGTATCAGCTTTTTCTACACCTGGACTTCCAGCTCGAACTCGTCCGCCAACAACATCGGCTGCATGGTCCTCCCGATCCTGATGCTGCTCACGCTGACTTCGGTCCGCATGGCAAACACCTGGATTCGCGAGCCACGCCCCTCCGATGTACTTGGTGACGCGCTCAAGGGACTGGGACAGAAACATACCATTTTCCACTATCTACTGCCTGCCCCACATGTCTTGGTCGGACCCGAAGGCGTCTTCGCCATCACAATCGTGTGGCAAGAGGGCGAATACCGCGTCAAGGAAAAGAAGTGGTTCGGCGACGACGGTCTTAGCCGCAAGCTGCTGGGCTATATGCGCCAGGACTTGATCGGCAACCCCTTCAACGACGCCTTGTTCAGCACGCAGCAGGTGCAGCGCTTTGTCGATAAGATCGCGCCGGACAAAGGCATCGAGGTGCAGCCTGTCATCGTGCTGATCCACCCGAATATCGACGTGGAGATCGAAGACCCGCTGTTTCCCGTGCTGTACGCGGAAAAGAAGAAATCGCCGTCGCTGCCCAACTTCCTCAAGCAGCAAAACAACAACGCGCCCACGCTCACCGAGGAAGATCTCGACAAACTCGACCATATGTACGGGTTGGTCACGCGTCAAGAAGTCGCGGAGATGCTCGGCGAAACCTGGGACAATGGCTCCAACGGCGAAGATGTCGCCGCAGATGATTCCGCAGCCGAAACCACCGCCCTTGACGCGCCCCGCGCCGATCCCACCGGGGTCGTGTTTGTCGCGCAGGCCAGTCAGCTATTCTACATTGGCGCAACGGACGGCATGCCAGAAGACACCATCGCGGAACTGGGCTTGCAGGACGAAGTCAACGAGGACATCGAGCTTGTGCGCACCTTCGAGTCCGCCAATCCTGCCAAAGCTGCGCGGCGACTGACACAGAAATTCGACCGTAAGCGTCAGAAGGTACATTGGTACGGGCTGAGCAAGAAAGATATCGTATGGTTCATGGAGCAGGATGACCAGAGCTAACCACCGTGCGCACGCTGTGGCTGTTGGTCGGTGTGTTGGCGCTGGCGTTTGTGCTGCGCGTCATCGCCCTGGATACCATCCCACTGCGCGGCGACGAGGCGTTTGCTGTACGCGTCTGGGCCGGTGACCCCGACACCGTACTGCGCGATCTGGCGGACGAGGAACCGCACCCACTCGGCACATTTTTCGGCTTCTATGCCTGGAAACACACCGCCGGTGACTCCGAGTTCGCCATGCGTTGCCTGCCGCTGCTCGGCAACCTGCTCGGTGTAGCCGCCGTCGCAGCATTGGCCCGGCGACTGTGCCGCGACAACCAGATCGTTCTGCTTGCCGCGCTCCTATGGGCGATCCACCCGCATCTCATCTGGCACGCCCAGGACGTGCGCAATTATGCGATCTGGTCCGGACTGAGTCCACTGGCGCTGTGGCTGTTCCTCCGCGCCGCTGACTCCAACCGTCCGCGCGACTGGGCGCTCTATGTGCTGGCTGAAACCGTCGTCCTCTACATATTCTTTCTGGAAGCGTTCCTGCTGCCGGTGCAAGGGCTATATCTGCTGCTACTTCGTCGCCGCAGATCAACACTCAAGCGCGCGACCGTCGCCTGGGGTGCGCTGGCAATCCTGTTGATCCCCTGGATCATCCAGGCGTGGTTCCTCTCCGGCAGCGGCTATCGCGGCGCAACCGCCAACGCCAATCCCGCGCAACTGTTCACCTGGATTCTACCAACGCTGCTCACCGGCGACACCTTCGCCGCCCCCTGGGATTGGCTATTGCCTCTCGCCTGGATCGCACTGGCAGGCATAACGCTCTGGCTCACTGTGCAGCAACGGCGACTGATGCTGTGGATTGCACTCTGGATCGCGCTGCCCACACTTCTGTTACTGTTCGCCGCCACGCGCATGAGCGTCTTTCACCCGCGTTACCTGATCGCACTCACCCCTGCGCTGATCATCATCACCGCCCGCGCGTTGGTGCTGCCCGCACGCCCTGCCGCACCTGCACCGCGCATAGTTGGCTTTTTACCCCTGCTGCTGATCGCCACACCACTGTTGGGCTTCAACACGCTGATCGACTACTACCAACACGATCCGCCCAAAGCCCCTGACTGGCCCGCGCTAACCACTTATCTCGAACACCGCGCCCAACCCGGCGACCTGATCCTGCAAACGTTGCCCGATCCGGCTTTCGTATATTACTACGACGGTGCAGCCGACGAGATCGCGCTCACACCCGAAACTGACACCATTGCACAGCTTCAGGAAGTCGATGCCCGCCAAACAATCTGGCTCGTGGGCCGCAACCCCACAGCCGAAGACTACCTCGACACGCACATGCAGCGCGTCAGCTTCCACACCATCGCCGAGTTCAGCGTGATGCAATTCCGTGATAGAAACCTCTCCGGCGACGAAGTTTTCACTCCAGCGGACGCAACATTCGGTGAGATCGCGCATTTGAACGGCTACACTGTGCAAGGTCCTGATCCCATCACACAGACGATCACCGTTCTACTCTATTGGGAACCCAAAGGGCATATCACAGCCAAAGATAACGCAGAGACTGGCTACAAGGTCTTCGTGCATCTGGCTGGACCACCCAATCCGGCAGCAAATGGCAGCCCATTGTGGGATCAAGACGATCATTTCCCGTTCGGTGATCGCGCCGCCACAACCCGGTGGGAGATTAACACCCCGTTCCGCGACACGCATCATCTACTCGAAGACCCAACACTGATTCTCGCGCCCGGCCAATACACGCTGCTGGTCGGATTTTATGACGAAACGTCAAACGAGCGCCTGCCCGTCACCAACGCGCAGGGTGACGCTCTGGGTAACAGCTACCCAATAACCACCATCACCATCCCCTAAACGCAAAAATCCCCTCTCCACACGGTGAAAAGGGGATTATGAACTGTGCGTGCAATACGCCGAGGCTTGTCTAGCCCTCAAGCTCCTGCAAGCGCGCTTCCCACTTGGCGTACATCTTCTCGTAGATTTTCTCCGAGATTTCGCCGTTCATCAGCTTCGCGTCGAGAATGTCCAGATACGCGCGGATTTCTTCTACCGTCTGTGGCACAGCGGGCGCGGCGGCCTGCTGCTGTGACGGCGGCGCGGCGGGCTGCTGACCCTGCTGCTGCATTTGCTGCATTTGCTGCATCATCTGCATCATCATCATTTGTTGCTGTTGCTGCATCGCGCCCTGATTGGGGTTCATCGATGCGCCGATCTGCTGTCCGACGCCCATACCTACGCCCGCACTGGCGAGTCCGCCACCCATACCGGGGTTGCTCGCTGCCGCGTCCGCGACTTCCAGGCGGCGAATACGCTCATACGTCTCGAAATCAACGTAGTTGCGCAGTTCCTCGGTCGACACGTCCTTCGCCGTGAAGGGTTTCGCCTCAAACGCCTTGATACGCATCCCAATCGCCGCGAACTGTTCGTTCAACCGCGCGAGTGCCGCGCCTTCGAGGTCTTGCAGCAGCGCGTTAGCATCCATGATGCTCGCCGCGCCGGACGTTGACATCAGTCCGGCTACTTCGCCCAACAGCATCGACTGGATGCGTTCGCGCACATCGCCCAACCGCGTGATCGGTTTGCCCACGCCGTACTGCTTCATGAAGCGCACCGGATCATCGACACCAATGTCGATCACACCATGCGTGATCAGCAGCACCACGCCGACACCTTTACCCGGCGTTTCGAGTACAATCGGCGGATTCGTGCCCCAGGGAACCTGCGGCATATCCTTGAGATTGATAAAATACAGGTCCGCCGTAAATGGATTGCGCCCACCGGTCACAAGCCCCACCAGGCCGGACAGAATCGGCAGGTTCATCGTGCTGAGTGTGTGCGATCCTGGGCCAAGCGCGTCGAGGACTTGTCCCTGCCGCACAAACACTGCCACCTGGCTCTCTTGCACGATCACCTGCGACCCCATACGCCAATCACCACCGCCTGCCTGGGGTTCGCGGTAGACTAACTCATCATCCATTACGTTGACATGATCAACGACATCAATAATACGTGGCATCTCGCCTTACTCCTTGTGCGTTACTGTATCTTCACCACTGCATAGCATAACTACTCGTTACTCAATCCCATTCAGTACGCCATCGCGCAAACTATAGGCTTCGTTGGCCTCAATCGTTAGCGTGTCCAGTTCACGGATCGCCTCGACAACACCTTCGCCGCTACTGACTGCTGTGTCCAGCGCCGCCAGCTTCACTTTGAACTGTTCCACATAATCCAACAGCGCCTCGTCAAACGCGTAGACCACCTGCAAATCCTCATCGGTGATCTTCACCGCGTCAAAAAAGCCCGAATAACCCGGTGCGTCAGTGGCGATGCGGTCAATAAACGTCTGGAACTTGGTCTTCGCGCTGCGCGTGTCGCTCATAAACTTCAACCCGCCCGCATCCACCAGCGCCTTCTCGATCTGCGCCAGCCGGTTAAGCTGTTCGCGAAGTTTCGCCGCCACATGCTCGCGCATCAAACGATCCGCCTGCCGCCGCGCGGTTTTCTCCACATACCCCTTGAAACCGGGCAGCTTGGATAACAGATTCTCCAGCCCCCCACGTCCGTTGACAATTCTGGTATACAGGTCGTCCATAATCAGTTTTTCTCCTTGTCGACGTGACCAATTGTGATCCACACCTTAGCATACAACAGAGCCACAGTCCCGACAAACCCCTGTTCTGAGGGGATTGAACAGCGGCACTATGTTACAATCGCTTGCGGCACTGGCACTCCACTACAAAGGAACTCTCACATGGGCGCACAACAACAAGGCGCAGACGCTACCGCAGGCCGCTGGATCGTCATTCCGCGCACATTGTGCTTCATCACGCACGGCGACGACATGTTGCTCTTGAAACGCGGACTGCACAAACGCGTCTTCCCCGGTCAATACAACGGTGTCGGCGGTCACATCGAGCGCGACGAAGACCCGATCAGCGGCGCAATCCGCGAAATGCAAGAGGAAACCGGCCTCGACATCACCAACGTGCGTTTCCGGGGCATGATCCACGTTGATGCAGGCGCAGCGTCCAGCGGCATTATCGTGTTCGTGGTCACCGCCGAAGCGATCTCCCGCGACTTCACCGACTGCGACGAAGGCACGCTCGCATGGGTCCCGCGCGATCAGATCATGGCGCTCCCGTTGGTCGAAGATTTGCCCATACTGATCCCCCTGCTCTTTGACGGCACACAAAATGCCCCGCCGTTCTCCGCCCACGCCAGCTACGACGCAGACGACGCTCTGCATCTGATCTTCGCCGCCACGCCCTAAGTGCCGCATCTGAGAAATTCTTCGGCATCCCGTAGAGGTAAGGGCTTGCCCTACCCTGCATTCCATAAGTATTTCGACGACGCGTAGGGGCGCTGTTCTACTGCGCCCAAAACGGAACAAATAACAATGAAATCCTACCCTTCACCGGCATCAGATGCCGCCGCAGCCGTCTCCGCCTTCTCGCCAATCTGCGCGCGTCCACCATCACGCGGCAAATACACCGTGAACGTGCTGCCCTTCCCCGCCTCGCTGCGGACGGAAATCTTGCCGCCGTGATTCTCGATGATGTGCTTGGCAATCGCCAGCCCCAAGCCCACACCATCGAACACATCCCCACCGATGCGGTCAGTACGCTCAAACCGCTTGAACACGCGCGGCAAAAACGCCTCCTGAATGCCTACACCGTGATCCACGAAATGCACCCGCACGCCCTGCTCGTGTTCCTCCGCCGTGATCGAAACATCGCCGCCCTGCGGACTGAACTTCACCGCGTTTTCGAGCAGTTCCGTAAACGCGCGTACCAAACCGTCCGGTTCCGCTTGCAACGTGGGGATCGTCTGCGGAATATCGATGTTGATCGCACACCCGCTGACCTGCGCTTCCTCGCTCAGTTCGTCCACCACAATCGTGATCAGCGCCAGCAAACTCACCGGGCGCAGATTCGGCTCGATCAGTTCCTGCTCCTGCACAAAGAGCAGGTCATTCACCAGACTGATAATGCGGTCCACGTTGCCGCGCACCTTCCCCACCGTCATGCCCAATGCCGGACCAGACATCGCGCCCGCCTGCATCAACTGTAAATAACCGCTCGCAGAGGTCAACGGTGTGCGCAATTCGTGCGCCAACGTAGTCAAGAACTCCGAGCGCAATTTCTCCTGGTATTGGAGTTCCTTATACGCCTCTTCGATCTGCTCTTTCTGCTGGCGCATCTCGTCCAGCGCGCGGGCATCGTTGGCCCGCATCCGTTCGATCAGCGTACGCATAATGCCCAGCATCATCACTGGATTAGCCTGGATCGCGCCGTTGAACGCCTCTTTGCCGATCTCCAACGTAGTGACTTCGGTCAGCGCGCGAACGTTGGCACTGCGGGCCACATCGCGCACCAATGCCATTTCGCCAAAATACACGCCCGGTCCGCCGGTCCGCAGACGGCGTTCTTCATCGTCGGTGAAGCGCTTGGTGAATTCCACCTCACCTTTGCCAATAACGTAGAATTGCTCCTCATACGCTCCTTCGCGGCAAATCAACGTGCCCGCTGCAAAGATGCGCTCCTTCATCATGCTCGCCAGCGGAGCCAGCGCAATCTCCGAGAGTTCAGGGAACGCTTGGCGCAGCACATCAACGGCATTTAGCTCGGTCATCGTGTTTGTCCCATAATTCAATCTATAACCGCATATTTGACGCACTCAGATGATCGACTAAAATTAGATATCGTGCAACTGTTGCACCTTTCCGCCAACTATACTAGGCTTCAGGCTATGATCACATACCGCACGTCCTCACGCTTACTGGTCATATTGCTATCTCTGCTGGTCATCGCCGGGGCAATTGCGCTGCCCCTGGCGACTCGATCACGCGCCGCCCAACGCGATACCGCAACACCTACCGAGTCCGCCACCGAGTCCGTCACCAACACACCAGAACCGAGCAACACGCCCGCGCCTACCGACACGCCATCGCCGTCGCCGTCGCCCTCCCCTACCGCTACACCGATCCCGGTTAACAACATCGCCGACCCTGTGGCACGTTACGGGCTGCTTGATCTCACGCTTGATGTGTCCCTCGACTACGATAACCCGTATGATCCGCGCGAGATTACAGTGGATGCCATCTTCGCTGCGCCCAACGGCGACACGATTACGGTTCCCGGCTTCTACATCCGCCCTTACCGTGATGCGTGCATCAACAACTGTGATGCCGAGCAATTGCTCCCCGCACGCGACGGCGAATGGCATGTACGCTTCGCCCCACCGCAGATCGGGCACTGGACCTACACCGTCACCGCACGCGATGCCGATGATTCCTGGACCGTTGAGCAA
>CBEVZO010000126.1:0-8188 GCA_965554365.1 uncultured Anaerolineae bacterium | reverse complement strand
GCACAACGACCGTGTCGCTGTGGCTGGTGGACCTCATAACGGGCGAAGTCAAAACGCAGGTGGCGGAATACAACGGTCAGATTGCGCGCGGCGAGGATGTGATTTCGCGTATCATCTACGCGGGCAAGCATGAGGGTCACACCGAACTGCGCGATCTGGTACTTAATACGATCCACGAACTGGTGGCCGCCGCGTGCAAACGTGTCGGTGCGCAGCCGGATGATGTGGCGAAAGCCGCCATCTCCGGCAACAGCACGATGATCCACCTGCTGCTAGACCTCCCTGCTGAGACCATCCGCCTCTCACCGTTTATCACGGGCGTGAACCATCCGCCTACGTTAACCGCACGCGAGGTTGGGCTGGGCATCCATCCCGACGCCACAATTGACTGTTTGCCCGGTGTAGCGAGTTATGTCGGCGCGGACATCAGCGCGGGCGTGTTGTCTACGGGACTGAGTGAGGTGACGCCGGTCACGCTGTTCATGGACGTGGGCACGAATGGCGAGACGGTCCTCGGCAACACGGACTGGCTCGTGACGTGCGCGTGTTCCGCTGGTCCAGCGTTTGAGGGCGCGGGCGTGATAAACGGGATGCGCGCGACCAAAGGCGCGATTGAAGAAGTCTGGGTCAACGCTGACACTTACGAACCCACCTATCGCGTGATTGGCAACACTAAACCGCGCGGTCTCTGTGGCAGCGGGCTAATTTCGCTGCTGGCGGAGATGTTTATCACGGGCGTGATCGACAAAAGCGGCAACGTGAAACTGGATTTGTCTACCGACCGCACCCGCACAGGGCCACACGGCCCGGAATACGTGATCGCCTGGGCGGACGACACCGCCATTGGCGAGGATATCGCTATCACTCGCGTGGACATCGACAATCTGCTGCGCGCCAAAGCCGCGATCTATGCGGGTTTTGCGGTGCTGGCGGAAAGTGTCGGCGTGTCGTTGGAGATGGTCGAGCAGGTGTTTATCGGTGGGGCGTTTGGACAGTATCTCAACGTGGAGAAAGCGGTCCAGATCGGCCTGCTGCCCGATATGCCCTGGGATCAGTTTCATTTTCTGGGCAACACATCCGTGCGCGGTGCATATCGCGTACTCATTGACCGCGCGGCGCGGCAGCAGTTACGCGCTATCGCGGAGCGCATGACGTATATCGAGTTGTCGGCGGATAACCGGTTCTATGATGCGTTTACTTCGGCTCTGTTCCTGCCCCACACCGATCTTACACGCTTCCCTACGGTGCAGGCCGCTATTCTTACCTGAAAGGGACAGTTTATATGTATATCGTTGGCGAAAACATTCACATTATTTCACAAAAAGTTAAGGACGCCCTGAAAGCGCGCGACGCGAAGTTCTTCCAGGAACTGGCCGTCAAGCAGGTTGAAGCTGGGGCGCAAGCGTTGGACCTCAACATGGGGCCGCGCAAGAAGGACTGGGAAGAAGTCTTTCCCTGGATGGTGCAGACAGTTGAGGCGGTAGTTGATGTGCCGATATGCTTTGACAGCACCAACCTCGCGGGCATCGAAGCCGGGTTGAAGACTATCACCAAAGCACAGCCGATCATCAATTCTACATCGGCGGAAGCAGAACGGCTCGAAAAAGTCCCGTTGGTCGCCAAGAAGTATGGCGCGAAGTTACTCGCGCTCACGATGGGCAAAAGCGGCATCCCGGTCAGCGCCGACGAGCGTGTGACCATCGCCATCGAGAAGCTAATCCCGCGCATGTTGGAGATCGACTTCCCAATCTCTGACCTGATCATCGACCCGCTGGTGCTGACGGTGTCCGGTTGCCAGGAATTCTGTCCCGAACTGATCGAGGCGATCCGTACACTGCAAGTGGTGTGGGACCCGCCACCGATGATCTCCATCGGTCTGTCGAACGTGTCGAACGCTGTGCCGCACGCGAATCGCCCATTGATTAACCAGACGTACTGTGTGATGCTGATGGGCGCAGGTCTTAAGATGATGATCGCGGACCCGCTCGATTCGAACCTGATGGAAGTCATTCGTATTATTGAACAACGCGACGATAGCACGCCGGTCGGCAAGCTGTATATCAAGCTGCACGACCATGTCGCCGCGATGGAAGAACCGACCGTCGAGGGCGTCGATATGAACGATCCTGAGCAGGCTGCGATCTGGAAGACGGTGCAAATCCTGCTGAACAAGATCATCTACGCTGATTCGTACTTACAACAATAGCCGACCGCAGCGCCCGGATGGTGTCCGGGCTAGATATGTTGGATCAGGAAGAGGAGTTCCTTAACCATGCCGATTTTCACTCCCGGACGCCGGTGGCAACCGCCATTCTATCCGTTCAAACGTGAGCCTACAGGCAAACGTCTGTTGGCGATGGTCGAGCGTTGGGTCAAAGGCCCGCTGTTCGGCTGCCGTATGTGCGGCAACTGTATGCTGCAAGAGACCGCTTTTATCTGCCCGATGGAATGCGCTAAAGGGATACGTAACGGGCCATGCGGCGGTTCCACCGCAGAGTTTTGCTATGTGGACGAAACACGTCCGTGCATTTGGTATCGCATCTACGACCGGGCAATCAAGATGGGGCGCGAAGAGAAATTGCTCGAAGTGTTACCCCCGCTCGACTGGGACAAGGTCGGAACCGAAACCTGGGGCGACATATGGCGGCAGATGCGCGAAGTAGGCAGGGGCAAGTTTTTCAGAGGGATGCTCTCACCCAGTGCCCAGAAACGCGCTGCAAACTGGGACGTGGTGTTCCGCCCGGTGCGCCAACCGGAGTGGTGGCAGGGTGATTCCGAATATCACGCGCCAACGTATGAGGAACCCATGTCGGAGCTTGAACGCCGCTTGAGCGCAGGTGAGTTCGTCGTGACCGGCGAAGTCGCGCCGCCAATGAGTACGGCGACCGGCGCACTCACCCGCCACATCAATCACATGAAAGCGTATGTGGCCGCGATCAACTTCACCGACAACCCCTCGGCCACGCCGCGCATGTCGAGTCTGGCGTGCAGTTTGCGGGCACTGGATCAGGGTGCAGAACCGGTGATGCAGATCGCCGCGCGGGATCGGACGCGCACGGGGCTGCAATCCGAGGTGATCGGGTCCAGCGCGATGGGGATCCGCAATGTGCTGTGCCTATCCGGTGACAGTGGACGCATGGGACCGGCCCCGATGGGGCATCTCGGCGTTATCGATATCGATTCGGTCCAGATGTTGTGGATTCTGCGCCGGATGCGCGATGAGGGGCAATACCTTGACGGACGGCGGATCAAGTTCCCGCCCCAGATGTTCCTGGGCGCGGCGGCGTCGCCATTTGCGTCACGGCCAGACATCCAGGCGTTGCGCGAACACAAGAAGATCAACGCGGGCGCGCAGTTCTTTCAGACGAATCTCGTGTTCGACCCGGATGGGATGGAAATCTGGCTCAACGAACTGGCGAAACGCGATGTGCTGGACAAGGTGTATATCTTGATCGGCATCACCCCGGTGAAGTCGTTGCGCATGGCGCAGTACATGCACCACGAAGTGCCCGGTGTCACGATCCCCGATCCGCTGATGAAGCGTTTCGAGAAAGCGGGCGACGGGTTCGAGGAAGAGGCTATCACGATCACGCTGGAACTGATCGACGCGATCAAGGACAAGCAAGGCGTGAATGGCATTCATCTGATGGCTGTCGGTTGGGAAGCCATTGTGCCGCGCATTATCACCGAGGCAGGCTTGCTGCCGCCGGACTTTGTCGCACCAGAAACCGAAGAAGCCGCAAAAGCACCAGCAAAGTAGCTGGTTCATGATGACCAAGACCTGACACCAGGGGGCAATGCGCATCTGCGGTGCGTTCGAATTGCCCCTCTGGTGCAGCGATACAGGATAAGAGTTATGAAACTGGCTATCACCGGCAAAGGTGGCGTGGGTAAAACGACACTCACAGCGCTGCTGGCGCAGATTTATGCGGACGCCGGGCGCGAAGTGTTGGCGGTAGATGCCGATCCTGCGCCGTGCCTCGCGGATGCGTTGGGCTTGCCGCCAGACTTGCGCGCCAAACTCAGCCCAATTGCCGAAATGGACACGTTGATCGAGGAACGCACGGGAGCTAAACCCGGTATGATGGGCGGCTTCTTCACGATCAACCCGCGCGTGGATGATATTCCCGAACGGTTCAGCGTTGTGCATCGCGGCGTGCGCCTGCTCGAAATGGGATCGGTGGACCTCGGTGGATCGGGCTGCATCTGCCCGGAAGCCGCGATGGTCAAAACGCTGTTCACGCATCTGCTGTTCCGCAAGGACGACGTGTTGCTGCTCGATATGTACGCCGGGGTGGAGCATCTCGGACGCGCGACAGTGGATTTTGTGGACGCGCTGATTGTTGTGGTGGAGCCGACGCGTCGCAGCCTGGGCACTGCCGCGAAAATCAAGACGTTGGCGGCTGATATCGGGCTGAAACGTATCTGGCTGGTCGGGAACAAGGTGCGCGATGCCGAGGATGATGCGTTCTTGCGCGCCGAGACACCGGGAATTTCTGTGTTAGGGACGCTGCCGCATACGCTGGATGTGCAGGAAGCCGACCGGCAGGGGATCGCGGTGCATGACCATGTCGCGCTGCTGCGCGAAGCCGCCGCTGCCATTGCTGACGCGCTGAACACTCAACTTGAGGAAGCACAATCATGACCACAACCATCGCTCTTGCGGGCAAAGGCGGAGTCGGGAAAACTACTATTGCCGCGCTCGTGATCAAGTATTTGATGCAATCGCAACCCGGCGCGATCCTGGCGATTGACGCCGATCCGAGCAGTAACCTCAATCTGGTGCTAGGCCTGGACCAGGAATGGACCGTCGGCGAAATCCGCGAGAACTTGCTAAGCGAAGTGCAGAAATCGCTGACCGCGACCGGCGCGGCGATGGGCGCTATCTCTGGTGGTAGGTCCAAGCAGGACTATCTCGACTACGAGGTGCGCGCGGCGTTAGCGGAGGGCGACCGTTTTGATCTGATCGCGATGGGGCGTTCGGAGGGGCCGGGCTGCTACTGCGCGGTGAACCATAACCTGCGCCACGTCATCGACTCGATCAGCAAAAACTATCGCTACGTGGTAATCGACAATGAAGCGGGGATGGAACATCTCAGCCGCCGCACCACGCGGGATGTGCAAGCGCTGTTGGTCATCAGCAACATCAGCCAGCGCGGGATCATCGCCGCCGAACGGATTGCCGGGTTTCGGGATGAACTGGATATCGACATCGAACATACCTATCTCATTCTTAATGGGCTGCGCGGCGACACTGTGCCGGAGCCGGTTCAGCAGCGCGTGGATGCGATGGATATTCCGCTGCTGGGCACGCTTCCGCACGACGACGAGTTGCTAGAGTTCGAGTTCAGCGGGCGTCCGGTAGTCGATGTGGCCGACGACTCGCCAGTTTATACTGCTGTTGCCGCGATGATGCAGCAGATTCTTTAACGCGGGGCTGTTGATACCATCCCCCATATACGTTTAGACCGAAGGAAATTATTATGCCGCCTGAAAAAATTGATCGCAAAGCTAAGGCGAAACTACCGCCGCAGCCGATTCCCGTCCGCACACCCGAAGAACGCACTGCTGATTTTGATGCGGTGAAACTCGGTTTTTCGGAAGAAGCCGCAATCGCAGAAGCGAACCGCTGTCTGTATTGCCCGAAAGAACCCTGTGTGGTGGCCTGCCCGCTGCACAACGATATCCCCTCCGCCATGCGTTTGATCTCTGAAGGCAAGTTTATCGACGCGGCTGCCGTGTACCAGGCAACCAGCACGATGCCAGAAATCTGCGCGCGTGTGTGCCCGCAAGAAAACCTCTGCGAAGGGGCCTGTGTACTGGGCAAGCGGGGCGAACCTGTCGCGTTGGGCGCGTTGGAACGTTTCGTGCTGGATTATGCGCGCGTGCATGGTCAGGCCTACGAAAAACCTGAACCCACCGGCAAAAAGGTTGCCATTGTTGGGGCCGGACCATCCGGGCTGTCGGTAGCGCAAAAATTGCTCGAAAAAGGCCACGCGGTAACACTCTACGAGGCGCTGCCTGCTGGCGGCGGCTGGCTGACCTACGCTATTCCCACCTACAAACTGCCGCGTGATATTGTGCAGGACAAGATAACATTGCTGCAAAAGATGGGCGCGGAGTTCATCTTCAACACGCGCGTGGGCAAGGATGTGGCGCTGCAAGACCTGCGCGACGCGTTCGATGCGGTCTATCTCGGCGTGGGCGCGATGATCGACGCTGAGGTGAAAATCAAGGGGCGCGATCTACCGGGAGTGTATGCAGGCACAGATTTCCTGCTGCCGGTGTATGTGTCAGAAGATATGCGTCCGCCGGAGTATGAGATGCCGGAGGTCGGGGCGCGTGTGGTGGTCTTTGGCGGCGGCGACACGGCGATGGACTGTGTGCGGACTGCTGTCCGGGTCCAGAAACAGGCCGGGATGGAGGTCAATGTGCAGTTGATCTACCGTCGCACGGATGTTGAGATGCCCGCCTCGCACCGCGAACGCAAATATGCGATGCAAGAAGGGATCGAGTTTGTGTATCTCGCCGCCCCGACCGAATTCCGCGCGGGGCCAGATGGCCGCATCAAGGGCATCGAGATTCAGCGCATGGAACTGGGCGAACCCGACGACAGTGGGCGGCGGCGGCCTGTGCCGATTGAGGGCGACACTTATGTTGTCCCGGCGGATACCGCCGTGTTGGCGCTGGGCTATTGGCCCGACCCGCTGCTGAGCAAACACGCACCGGACCTCGGCACGCATGATTGGGGGCTGATCACAGCGAACGAAGCAACTGGTGAGACGAATCTACCGGACGTGTTCGCGGGTGGTGATGCGATCCGGGGGCCGAGCCTGGTGGCGAAAGCTGTGCGCGATGGTATCAACACCGCTGAGACAATCCACGAGTTTTTGATGGAGGAACTGGCGGAATAGTTCCCCCGCGCCTGCAATTGAATACTATTAAAAACCACCCCGGTGCAACTCTGCCGGGGTGGCTGTGTTTTCGCTCAGGCTAGCGGTGTCGCGGCTAGTTGGGCAGGTCCATCGGCGGCGGGATGTGCGGCTCGCCGGGGTCCACACCGGGGATCACGGCGTGGTCTTCGAGGACAAACGCGTCCACCGCGACCATACCGGCTTCCCCAATGATGCGTACGGTATGCACGCCCATCGGCAGGTCCAACGTGATGATCTGCGTGAACTCAGTGCCACGCATCAAGCTGGCGTCAACGATCTGCACAATCTCGCCGTCCACCTCAATCACGAAGCTGCCCAGTGCGGCGTTCTGCACGTAGACGATGCCCACACGCACCCCCTGGAAGCGCAGGCTCAAGATGTCGGCCTGACCGCTGCTCATGGCATACTCGCCGTTGCTCGCCATCCCACTCGCCGCAGTAGTCCATGTGCCCTCGCGGGTCACGGCGGCGCTTTCCGCCTCGACCCACTTGCCACCACGTACTAACGCAGCAGGTTCGGGAGTCGGAACCACCGGCTCGGCCACGACCGGTTCGCCGGTCGGGAGTTCCGGCGCGGTGACACCCGCCACGACAGTGAAGGTCCACAGGCTGCTCCAACCGGAGACGTTGCCCGCTTTGTCCACCGACCGGACACGCCATTCAAACATGCCATAGTCGATGGGCATCGGCGGCCTGTACTGGCGGTTGTTGCCCACGTCAATCGGCGGCAACGTCGCGCCCTGCGGTTGCAGTTGCAGTTCGTAGCGCACCGCGCCCGACACTTTCGTCCATTCCAGCTTGAGACGGGTGTTGGTGCTGGTCATGCCCCCAATCGGCGCAAGCAACGTCGGGGCATCCGGCGGTACGGTGTCGGTGGTGAACTTGAACTTCCTGCTCCATGCTCCTGGCGCACCATCCGCATTGATCGCGCGCACACGCCAGAACCACCTGTCGTCGGTCAACGGCGCGAGGATATACTGCGTGCCAGCGACGACCACCGTCTGTTCTGGTGTACGGAACCGCACATCGTCATCGACCTGCACTTCGTACTCCACAGCACCGAGTGCCGCGTTCCACTCCAGCGTCGGAGTAGCGTCATTCAGCAGCGATCCCCTGGCCGGGCTGAGCAGGACCGGCTTAGCCGGTGGCGCGGCGGTAATGGTGACGGTCCAGGCGTCCAGCCAGTTGCCGTAGCCCGCGCCCGTGTCCACGCGCACATGCCAGTAGTATAAGCCACTCGCCAGCGGCGTGACC
>CBEVZO010000125.1:0-8231 GCA_965554365.1 uncultured Anaerolineae bacterium | reverse complement strand
GTCATGACCGCAACGACAGAGATCACCATTCGCACGTTCACCAACAACGACATCGGTCCCCTGGTTCACATGACGCACATTTGCGGCGTTCATGACGAGGCTGAGGGACAACTGACCGAAGAACGTCTGCAACACATGCTCTCCGCCCCGCACATCGACGCCGGACACGACATCTTTGTCGCCATGAACGCGGCGGGCGAGGTGGCCGGTTTCGGTGCGGGTATCTCTCTCCCCGGCAGCGGACGCGCCTATAACGCTGGCGACGTACATCCTGACTATCGCGGTCAGGGCCTCGGCACGCGGCTGCTGCGCGAAGTCGAAGCGTTGATCTTGCGCCGTGCGGACGAGGAAAATCTACCCGCCGAGGAACCCGTACACATTAATGCCAGTACGCGTGACACACGCGACGATGCGATCGCGCTGTTCGAGGCAGAGGGCTACACCGTCGTGCGCTACTTCTTCGCGATGCGCCGGGAGCTAGCCACGCCCATTGAGCCGGACCCGCTGCCCGAAGGGTTGGAGTTCCGCCCCTTCGATCTTGAACAACACGGACGCGCGGTGTATGAGGCGCAGTGCGAGGCGTTCCGCGATCACTGGGGCTACACCGAACTCCCCTTTGAGCACTGGGCACACTCCCGGCTCGACGCGGAACAGATGGATCACGATTTGTGGGTGATTGCCTGGGACGGTGACGAGATCGCCGGGATTTCGCTCAACAGCAAGCCCAATGAGCAGCATCCCGACTACGCACAAGTGGATATTCTCGGCGTGCGGCGCGCGTGGCGGCGGCGCGGCCTCGGTCATGCGCTGTTACAGCACAGCTTCCACCTGTTCCAGCAACGCGGCTGGGATCAGGCTGGTCTGGGTGTGGACGCCGCCAGCAACACCAACGCGGTTGCGCTCTATGAACGTGCGGGGATGCACGTCCACCGCCGCCACATCGCGTACCGCAAAGTGCTGCGCGGCAATGCGAAAGATATCAAGGATTAACCACCACCGGAGGGCGTGCTGACTGTGCGCCCTCCCCTACGCTGTGCCCGATAGCTCCACCAACCGCCAAGCAACGCGATCAGCACCAACGCCAGCCACGCGATCACCTGTTCGCGGCGGAAGTCGTCGCCCACCGTCACACTGGCCTCGCACCACCGGCTGCTGATCAGCACCGCCAGCGCATACACGCCACCCACCACCAACGCGTCGAATCCGACGAACGGACGCGGTTTGGGCCAGAATACCACACCCGCAGCCACCGCTAGCACTGGCCCCGCGATATAAAGCTGCACCGGATGCCGCGCCACGTCCCATACCGTCACCGCCCAGGGCACATCCGACGCCAGCCCCAAATGCACACCGTCCATCAACTGCGCGACCGCCACCGCCGCCAACACAATCCCCACACCCGGCGCAAACGCATCCAGCAGCGGACGCCAACGGACCTGCGCCCGACGCGCCATCCACAGCATAATCAGCGCCCCGGCGAACAGCCCCGCCCGCCCATCGAGCGTTTCAGGCTGTGGCGATAGCAGACTCAGCGCATCATGGCGATACCCTGCCGGATATTGCACCACAAACGCCACCCGCCCCACGATCACCGCCGCGAGCAGTGCCCGCCACGTCGCGCGTTCGACGAATCCCTGCGGCAACCCGACACGCCGACCGGCCAGCGCCGCGCCCTCGATGCCCATCCATAGCCCCAGCACCCATAACAGCACCGCTGTCTGGATCGCCGCCGGACCTATATGCAGCATTGGTTGCATCAGTCTCAGTCCTTCAACAAATCCCGCACATTACGCTCAACCAACGCCTCAGCCATCGGACCGCCATACACCACATCACGGATCACGCCGTCACGGTCGATGAAAAATGTCGTGGGGAACGCCTCTAACTCATACACCCGCCCGATCTGCTCCGCCGGATCAAGCGCCAACGGGAACGTTAGATCGTGTTCCTCCGCGAACGCGCGCACCTCAGCCTCCGTCGCGCCCTGGTTCAATCCCAGGATCACCACACCCTCATCCGCATACCGCGCGTGAATGCGCTCCAACGCGGGCATCTCCGCACGGCACGGCCCGCACCACGTTGCCCATAAGTTCAACACCACCACCTGCCCCCGATAATCCGCCAACGCCAGCGTGGAACCGTCTAACGTCTGTGCAGTGAAAGCGGGCGCGGGCGCTCCTGTACGCGGCGCGGGATCGATCTGCACGTTGCCAGGCCGCGAGAGCGCGATCCACCCTGGTCCCGCAATCACAACCATCAACAGCACCAACAACCAACTACGCGGACGCTTGAAAAAATCAGTCATCAAATCGCATACGCTCCTTGCACAACAACGCACCGTACCACACATTAGATGCTAGCACATCACACCGGGCACTACTGTTGTCGGCGGAACAAAAAACAGGGCGACTCATCATCCGAGCCGCCCCGTTGAGCAATCATCCCGACGCTTAGCCGCGCTTGAGCAGCCCGCCAATATCCGGCACGCGCTTCAAGAACGCGAACCAGCCGAAGCCGATCAAGCCCAGCAGCACGCCATCTACTATCACTTCCAGGAAGTTGAAGGCGTCGGCAGGATTGATCTCAAACCCGCGCGCGATCTCCTGATCGCCCATAACTTTGGTCACGATCCACCACATCAGAAATGTCACAAACCCGGCCACCGCCGCCATGATCGCCCCTGGTAGATTATCTTTCTCCTTGAGGAAAGCATAAGTCGCGCCGTTGAGGACCACAATGAACGCACCAAAGAACAACAGATTGCCGTCCAGATCACCCTTGGAGTTGGACGAAAAATCGGGCATTTCTAATACCGCGTCAAAGATTGCCGCGACCAAGCCAGAAACCGCCGCCAACACCAACACAGTGATCGCGATCGGGATGTCGATGCCCAGTTGGTTCAGCATGTCCTGCGCGCGCTTTTGCACATCCTGCATTTGCGAATTGCTATCAGCCATGAATGTTCCTCCCATACTCCGGTCTGCGCCACACTGCCGTGCCCGGAAAATTGCACGCCCGGCACAAACCTTCCGAATTATATTAATAATCCTATAGCAAATCGCTTTTATCCGCAATGGTGGACTTTACCAATTGCGGGTTGACGCCCCCGCCAGAATCGCCCAGCGGGAGCGTGTGAAATCACACGTTCAGCACACAGGCGTTACGGAGCCTGCGGTGCAGCAGCCTTGACCGCGTCGTCCATGTGGCTCGCGAACTGCTCCATATACTTGTGGAACCGCGCCACCAAGTCGCGCGCCTTCTCGTCATACGCGGCAGGATCGGCCCACGTATCGCGCGGGACCAGCACCTCGCTCGGCACGCCCGGCACAGCGACCGGGATCGCAAAGCCGAACACCGGATCGATCACCGTCTCCACAGCGCTCAGATCGCCCCGCAGCGCCGCCTGGACCATCGCGCGCGTGTACGCCAGCTTCATGCGCTGCCCGACGCCGAACGGCCCGCCGGTCCAGCCGGTATTGACCATCCACAGCTGCACATTATGCTTGCGCACCTTCTCCGCGAGCAGATTCACATAAATCGTCGGGTGCAGCGGCATGAATGGCGCACCGAAGCACGTCGAGAACGTCGCCTGCGGCTCAGTGACACCGCGCTCCGTGCCCGCGACCTTTGCCGTGTAGCCTGCCAGAAAGTGATACTGCGCCTGCTCCGGCGTCAGTTTGGCGATGGGCGGCATCACACCGAACGCATCCGCCGTCAAAAAGACGATATGCTGCGGATGCCCCCCGACACCGCCATAATCCGCGTTGGGAATATGCGTGATCGGGTACGAGGCGCGCGTGTTCTCAGTAAACGTCGCGTCGTCCAGGTCCACACGGCGACGCGTGGCGTCGATCTTCACGTTTTCGAGGATCGTGCCGAACTTGCGTGTCGCCTGGAAAATTTCCGGTTCCCCTTCCGGTGAGAGCCGGATCACCTTCGCGTAACAGCCACCCTCAAAGTTGAACACGCCATTGTCGCTCCAGCCATGCTCATCGTCACCGATCAGCGTGCGCGTCGAGTCGCTGGAGAGCGTCGTCTTGCCCGTGCCGCTCAACCCGAAAAACAGCGCCACGTCGTCGCGATCTTCACCGTAGTTCGCCGAGCAGTGCATCGCCATGACACCCTGCTTGGGCAGCAGGTAATTCATCACCGTGAAGATCGACTTCTTGATTTCGCCCGCGTAGCGCGTGCCGCCGATCAACACCATGCGGCGCTTCAGGTTCAGCAGAATGAACGCGCCCGACGTGGTGCAATGCACTTCCGGGATCGCCGAAATGTTGGGTGACTGGATCACGGTAAAGGCAGGCACATGGCTGCGCAGTTGCTCAGGATCGAAAATGCGCACAAACATATTGCGCGCGAACATGCTGTGCCACGCGTTCTCCGTCACGATACGCACCGGCAGCCGGTAGTCCGGGTCGTGCCCTGCATAGAGGTCCTGCACGAACACCGAGCGATTCTGGAAATACTGCATCATACGCGAGTGCAGCAGCTCGAAGTTTTCCTCGGTGCAGTCCTGATTGACCGTGCCCCACCAAATCTCATGTTCCGTCGTTTCTTCGCGCACGGTGAACTTATCATTGGGCGAGCGCCCGGTATGGTCGCCCGTGCGGACCACCAACGGCCCCCGGTGCGCCAACACACCTTCGCGATGCCGGATCGCCTGCTCAATCAGCGCGGGCGTGGTCAGGTTCCAATATTCGCGTTCGAGGTTCTCGAACCCATGATTATCCAACCCAAAATGGCTGCGATATTCTTCAGTCATTGCGTGCGTCCTCCTTGCAGCAGCCGGTCCCCTCCGTAGGGTTCCGTAAGTTATGTGTCCAGACAGTATAGAATAGAGTGTAGCGAAACGACTGCGAAAGCACCACACAAAACACGCCTCCGTAGGCGAAGGCGTGTGGGCATTTGTGCAAAATGCAACAGTCGTTGATTAATTTATCTACACGATCACCACGTTTCGCCGAGCGCCGCGCCGTCGTCCAGATGCGGCGTCCACGCCACACGCGCCAACTGCCACGCAGCATCCGGCGCGGCATCTGGTGCAGCGCGTTCCACAATCGTAACCGACGTGTTAGTCAGATCGGGCCGCTTGATCGCCCCGCAGACGCTCCGCAGCAGCATTCCCAACGATCCACCATGACTGACCAGCGCCACCGTCTGATCCGTATGCCGCGCGATAATCGCGTCAAACACCGCGCGCATCCGTGTCTCGACTTGCTGCCGCGATTCGCCACCCGGACGCGGGCCAGTGTACCAATCCGCCACCAGTTCCGCGTACCGCTCGCCGTCCCAGGCTTTCACTTCGGTGCGCGTCATGCCCTGCCACACGCCCAAATCCGTCTCGCGCAGACGTGTATCCGTCTGCGTCTCCATCGCCAGTGCCTCCGCGACTGCCGCCGCCGTCTGGAACGCGCGCTTGAGATCGCTGCTATAGAGCGCCGCCAACGTCACATTATGCTGCGCCAAATAGCGCCCCAACGCCGCCGACTGCGTAAGACCGGACTCATTCAGCGGAACCGGGGCATGACCCTGCCAACGGCCTGCGGCGTTCCAATCCGTTTCGCCATGCCGGATGAGGTATACGCGCGTGGTCATCGTCCCCCCTGCTCCTCGTCCGTATCAAACACAGTGCCCAACCCCGCGATCAGTGTATTCGCCGCGCCGATCTTCTGCGCACAATCCAGCAACAAATAGCGTCCCGCCTCACGAGGCCGTGCGTGCGCGGCGCTCGCCAACCGGAAGTGCATCCGGTTAATCATCACGTGTCCGCCCATCGGGACCACAATGTGCCCGCTGATCACCACTTGCAATGGAGCCGGTGCGCCCACCGAAAACGCCGCCAGGAATTCGCGCGTGACCTGCACATACGCTATCTCATTCAGCCCGATCTCACATTGCGTGAACAGCGCATCCCACAACAACTGGAACTGCGGCTCACGCGAAATCACCGTCGCGCGCAGCAGGTGCGTGTAACGCGGATCATCAGGATCATGCACTGCCAGGAAGCGCGCCGCATCCGCCGCGTAGCTGCGTCCATACGCGTTGGAGTATTGCTGGTACAACGCGTCGAGGTCGTCCGTCTGCGCCAAGATCAGATCAGCAGCATCCAGGGCCGCGTCGTGGTCGAACGTGGTCAACTCGTCCATGCGGTTGAGGATTTCGTGCGCCGGACCCGCGTGCGTCAACAGCACACCGCCCGCCGTGCGCGCGTAAAACGGCAGCCCCTTGAAGAAGTCAATGATCCGGTGGCGATGCGGCCCCATCGCGCGCTCAAAACGCGGCGTGAACTCGTGCGCACCCTTGAACAACTGCACTCCGTAGATGTGCGGCATCTCGTGATTACCGAGCAGCATGATCACGTTATCCGCGCCATATTCCTCTTGCAGCGCGATCACGTCAAGCGTCATGCTCAGGCTGAAGTCCTCATCTGTCGTGCCGTAGCCATGAATCAGGTCGCCGAGCAGGATCAAACGCTGGACCTCGCCCGCTGCGTGGAGGTTCCGAAAGTGGGTGATGTAACGATCAAAAGCGTCGCGGTCGCCATGCAGATCAGTGACGATCATGGCAACGCCATCAGTGATATCAATAAGTCGATTGAGCATAACGATTGTGGTTTCCCCAGCGTGCCTAGCAGCACCATTGTCCCGTCAAATGGGGGTCAGTATACCACAGTGTCGGGGCGGCGGGGAGGATATGAAAAAGCGGCTAATCTCTCTGGTGCATACGTAAATGCAAATAGCGTAGGGGCACTGCTCTGCCGCGCCCGGTCGAGCGCAAACGCAACAAAAAAGAGCGTATGCCATATGCCTACAAAAACACTCAACGTTACATTAGCTCTACAACGTTGCCTGATCACCCACCTGCGACCGATCCGAGGGGTTCAGATAACCAAGTTCCGCTAATCGTCGCAACGTGATCGCGGGCGGAACCTGAAACAGCCGCATCACATGGTCAGGTGCAAGCTGCTGTGCGTTGAGCGTTGCTAGCAGCATCGTCGGCAGCAGCAGCGCCACCGCAAACACTTCGATCTCAGCGGGGGTGAACGCGCGCGCACCTAGCAGCGTGACACGCTGATCCCACGCTGTGTCACTCACCTGCTGCGCGATCATCCGCGCCGTGATCATGCGCCCCTCGAAAGCATCCACCGCCGGAAACGGCGTCATCCGCAACACATCCACGCGCCACAAGTCCAACGGCGGCTGTCGCAGCAGATCATCCACCGGTACAGGTATCTCCAACGCATGAGCCTGCCGCAACAAGTCGGTGGCGACAAACTCCAACCGCGCGCGGCGCACCATTCCTACGCGGGACGAGGGCGTTGACGCGTGGCGGGGTGCAGGATCAGGCGTAATTGATGTACCGGTAGTGGGCATGACAATGTTTCTCCGCGTACAACTGATGATATTACTGCACAGCATAGCACACTCTCCGCTCCGCGTAAATAGCGCCCACGTCATGCATATAGCGCCCCATTGTTGATCTCGCAACAGACAGCGTGTGCCAACACCTCTATACTGACGGTGAGCAGATCATAATCACACCGGGTTCAGAGGATGGCACATGCTGAAATTCGATCACCGCACGCTAGAGGAATGGATCGATCTGGGGCGCAGCAACGGCACAATCAACAACCCCCTGACGCTAATCGGCGCATACTGTCTAAACACGCACAACGCGTTGCGCATGATCGCAGACATCACCACCGGGCACGTCACGGAACAAGCGGCATTGCGCATCATCGCGCTATACCATCTGGCGACCATACATGCCACAGACGCCGCCGAATGCGATTGGTGCGAGATGGTGCGCACCTATCACGGGATCGCCGCCAATAGTTAACCATACAGCGCGCCCCTTTTTACAACTTTCCAACGACATAATGCGTACAAGTATCTGACATACCCGTCAGGTGAGCGTTGATCAGCGGCGCGAAGCCGTCAGCTTGTGGTGGGGTGACGGCCCATGTAGGGGAACTTATTCGCGCTACAATGCGTCTAACACTTGAGAACAAGCATTATCTCTACGCATACGGGGACGTTGGAGGTGGATCATGCAATACACAACAACACGCCACACATCGCAATCATCGAGTACCTATCAAAACCTGCGCCTACACGAATGGATCGATCAGGGGCGCGAGTCAGGCCGCATCCGTAACGTAAACACCGTGCTGGCAGCATACTGCATGGGAGAAAACGAAGCACTGGCCTGGATCGCCGATATCGTGC
>CBEVZO010000124.1:0-8238 GCA_965554365.1 uncultured Anaerolineae bacterium | reverse complement strand
ATGATCGGCATCTTCCAATGCTTGCGCCATGATCGCATGGGTTTGTCCCAACGGCGGTGCGGAGGTTGTGGGATGAATTGGTGCATTGACCATGCGTTGATAAAAGCCCGCGCGTGTGAGTTGCACTCCGTCATCGGCCAGACTCTCTATGCCGAACTGAACGTAGGTTGGCACGATGCGGATATCATATTGCCGCACGTACTCGGTGGGTAGATCGCACGTGCTGTCGGTCATGATCAGGATGCGGGGCATTACAGATCGTCCTCTACATCCGGGTTTTCATAGACCACGACGCCCATGCCATCCGGCCCGATCATCGCGCCCAGGCTGGGACCGTACATCATGGAGGGGAATGTGCGATGTGGGAATTCCGCCGCGAGCCGGTCTTGAAGTTGGCGAGTACGGTCACTGGGGAAGGGCGAGTTTTCTAGAATTACCAGCCGTTTCAGTGCCGAAAATTCAGACACGAATTCCACCAGCTTGTCGATGGCTTGTGCCTGGGTACGCACTTTCTCCATTGGGAGCAGTTCGCCTTCCTCAATGGTCAGGAAGGGCTTGATGTCCAACATCGTGCCCAGAATGGTCTGTGCTTCGCTGAGCAATCCGTTGTGGCGCAGATGACCCAGCGTGTTGACGTAGAACACGGTGTACACATGCGCCAGCATTGTGCGCACAGCCTGGACCACTTCTTCGAGTTCTGCGCCTTGCTCTGCCATTTGGGCCGCGATTTCGGTGATCATCGCCAGTCCGACAGATGTGGTCATCGAGTCGATTACGGCGATTTCGCAGCGCCCCAACAGCGTTTTGCTCGCCGTCAACGCGTGACGCCAGGTGGGACTCATGTGCCGCGACATATGCAGCGAGATCACCTGATCGGTTTCACGGTTGAGGCGTTGATACACCGCCGTAAAATCTTGCACTGGCGGCGCTGTGAGTGTAATCAGGGGCGTATCGTTGCCCACCAAACGGAAAAATGTTTCAGCATCAAGATCAACGCCTTCGCGGAACGTCTGCGTCCCGATGTTGATGGTTAGCGGAACCACCTGAATGTTGCAGCGTGTGACAGTCTCGGCGTGCAGAAAATGTGCTGAGCTATCGGTTACAATCCGCACCTTGCCCAACTTGATCTACCTCCCACCCACATGGCACATTGTCTGTTGTTACTCTGCGCTGACAATGAAGTGATAGTGTGCTTGCCCGCCCAACACCAACTCAAATTCCTGATCCGGGTAGCGCGTACTCACCTCGTCCATGATCTGGCGTGCGTCGGCTTCTGGCACATTGTTCCCGTAATACATCGTGATCAATTCACAATCGCCCGAACACATCTCGGCGAGCAAGTTCTTGAGTACCTCGCCCACCTCGTCCCCAGCGACAACTAACGCACCATCTACCAACCCGATGATCTGTCCTTCGGACACCTGCACGCCGTTGAGTTCAACGCTGCGGGTGGCGGTGGTGACTTCACCGGTAATGATGTCGTCTTTGGCTTCGTGCATGGCTTCGGTGATGTCGTCGAAGTCGCCTTTCGCGTCGTAAGGCAGCAGGGCACTGATCCCCTGTGGCATACTGCGCGTGGGAATGACGACGACCTCTTGATTGGTGGCTAACCGGGCCGCTTGTTCAGCGGCGAGGATGATATTTTTGTTGTTGGGCAGCAGCACGATCTTGCGAGTTGGTACGCGCTGGATCGCTTCAAGGATTTCCTGGGTGCTGGGATTATTGGTTTGTCCACCCATCACCAGTTCCGCTGCGCCCAACTGCCGGAAGACGCGTGCGATGCCTTCACCAGAGGCCACTGTGACCACACCGATGTCGTCTTCGTCCAGTTCAGGCGGCGTGAATTCGGGTTCGGCGATCCGTGCAGCGGGACCGTCGCCCGCCGTGCGTTCACGCACATAATCGTGATACTGTTCCTGCATGTTTTCCACGACGATATCGCTGATCGCGCCCAGGCTGACGGCGTAGCTGATCGGAATGCCGGGGTCATGTACATGCACATGGACCTTGATCGCGGCGGGGTTACCGACGACCACCGTAGACCAGCCCATACTGTCAATCACGGCCCGAACCACACCCACGTCCAGAGCCTCGCCCTTGAGAATGAACTGCACGTCGTAGCCGTAGCCCATTTCGTCTTCGGGTGCGAGCGCCATTTCCAGGTCTTTGACTTCGGCGACCGCGATATGCTCCACGTGGATTTCCTGGCCCTGTAAGAGCAGCAACATGCCTTCCATGATATAGACTAGCCCGCTGCCCCCCGAATCGACCACGCCTGCTTTTTGCAGGATCGGCAGCATTTCCGGGGTGCGCGCGAGGGCATCTTTAGCCCGCGCCACAACACGCTCCAGAATTGCGATTATGTCGTCCGTGTCGTTGATCGCGACCTCGCCTTCTTCGGCGGCTTCACGCGCGACAGTGAGGATGGTCCCTTCGACCGGCTTGATCACGCCTCGGTAAGCGGCGTCGGCGGCTTCGCGCAAGCCCTGCACGAGCAGGTCGGGAGTGAGAACTTGCTGATCGCGCAGCACGTGGGCGAAACCTTGCCATAATTGCGAGAGGATCGTGCCGGAGTTGCCGCGCGATCCCATCATGGCCCCGTTTGCGATCTGCAAAGCGACTTGTCCGATATGGTCGCTGTCGAGCGCTTCGGCTTCCTGAACCGCGTTGCGCATGGTCATCAACATATTGATGCCCGTGTCGCCATCAGGAACCGGAAACACATTCAATTGGTTTACTTCAGCGTGATGTTGGTCCAGCCAATCGCGTCCCGCAGCAGCGAGACGTGTCAGCGTGACTCCATCGCAAGGTGTTTGGTCGTGTGGTGGTTGGTCTGCCATGTCGATCTGTGCCCTTATTCAGTCCGGCTGACGCGGAGGCCCTGTACATGTACATTGATCTGGCCTACCGGTACGCTAATACTCTGTTCAACAACGTAGCGCACGCCGTTGATCAGGCTGGTGGCAACCGAGGCGACGCGTGTACCGAATTCGATAATAACATACACATCAATCACGATGTGGTTGTCTACATGATGCACTTCAATGCCGCGATTAGGATCACGGGTCAGGCTGGCCGCTATATCGGAGGCCAGACTGGCTGCAGCCATCCCCACTACCCCCGGCGTCTGCAATACTGCATGACTCGCCAGTGTGGCGATAGCATTGGGTGAGATTTCAATTGTGCCACGAGGCGTTTCGTTAGTAGTCATAAAATATTGGCGCGGAAACCCCGTAGCTTGCTGTGGGGAGGAAGCGCCCCTCCATATGTGATGAATGACAAGGGTGGGGCACTTTGAGCTACCTCAGGCGTGCCCCTGGACTTCTCGGCTACCTGCCGGTAAGGTCTTCCTCGCCCATGTTATGGAACGGTTTTCGCAAGTAGCACTGGTTTAGACCCTCAACCTGTTTAACTACTTGCCGCAGAGTCCGGAGCTGGAAGGGTCACCCCGGAGTGCCTATGTATTCGCTCCATATGACCAACGGGAACACCGAAGGTTACGTAGCCGTTGCCCTTCGGCATGGCTCAGGCTGGTCAACACGGGCATGTGGAGTTTCCGCACATGCCCCGCCGCTTGCTGCGGGGTCGTTGACAGCGTCTACTCGATACGTCTATGTCTCTTGCGCTGATGATACAACCCTTGCATAACACTTGGCTCTATGGTAGCATGGCGTCCGCTGAATTGAACAGAGCATCGTGAGGCAGAAGCACATGGCAAAGTGTGAAGTTTGCGGCAAAACGCCCCAGTTTGGGCACAATGTCAGCCACTCGATGCGCCGGACCAAGCGCCAGTTTAAGCCAAACATTCAGCGTGTTAAGGTGCTGGAAGGCGGGCGTCTGGTCAGCAAGTACATGTGTACACGGTGCATCCGTAATGTGGGCAAGGAAGCCAAGGTCCGCAAAAAGAAGAACTAACTTCTTCAACGGTATTTTGGTCAACGAAAGAGCCAGCCACGCGCTGGCTTTTTTCGTGTCTGCTCATGCCCAACTTATGCCTGTGCCTGTTCAATGGCTTGCCGTAACGCGATGATACCAGCTTCTATTCCCTCTGGCGCACGGAAGACTGACGTGCCCGCGACGAGTACGTTTGCGCCGTGTGCGACAACTTGCGGCGCGGTGTTGATATCTACCCCGCCATCGACTTGCACATCGACCGGATGATCCAGCGCCGTAATCATCGCACGGATAGCGCGGATTTTATCCAGCGTTGCGGTGATGAACGCCTGTCCACCGAACCCCGGATTCACCGTCATCACCAGCACCATATCCACAAACGGTAGAATATCCTGGATCGCGACGGCGGGCGTGTGCGGGTTGAGCGTCACGGAGGCCTGCGCGCCAGCCAGCCGAATTTGCTGAATCGTGCGGTGCAAATGGGGGCAGGTTTCGATATGCACGGTGATATTATCCGCGCCCGCGTCCACAAATGCCTGGATATGCTTTTCCGGTTCGACGATCATCAGATGCACATCCAGCGGTAAATCGGTGACGCGCCGCGCTGCCTGGACAGCAAGCGGGCCAAATGTGATATTGGGCACGAAACGCCCGTCCATCACGTCGATGTGAATCTGATCAGCGCCGCCAGCCGCCGCCGCCGCGATCTGTTCGCCCAGCCGCGTGAAATCCGCCGCCAGAATTGAAGGTGCGATGCGAACCGATGTTGTCACAGGGTACTCCTTCCATTCGATGCGCCGCGTATCTTAACTGATCTGTCGCGTAAAAGGCAATACTCAATGCGATGATCTGCTAGCTCATATGGTGTGCTGGATGCGCCGTACCCGCCCGAATCAAACGTGCGGCATCGTCAGGTATGTCAGTGCCGCACGTGTTTTGCAGTGTGTGGAGAGGTCATCCCTTTTTTCGGTTCTTGATGCGTTTATCCACGAGAGCCTTGAACGGGTCCGCGCCCGGTTTGACCAGCACTTCGCGGGAACGCCCGCCCGCTTTCGATACGCCAATGATGCCCAACTCGTGCATCATATCGATGATGCGTGCGGCGCGTGGATACCCTAATCCCAACCGGCGCTGGATGAGCGAGGCGGATGCTTCGCCCTCCGCGATGACGAGCGCAATCGCATCTTCGAGTATGGGATCGGTTTCCGACAGCACTTCGCGGCGCGTCATGCCACGTTCCCAGGGTGCAACACCGCGCGGTTCCATTTTCTCGGCTTCGAGTTGCTCCGCGTGCCAGTCTTTCCAATGCTCCACGATGGCGTTTACTTCGTCATCGGAAACGAAGCAGCCCTGCACACGTCGTGGCCCGGCAGCGTCCGGTGCGAGGAACAGCATATCGCCGTGCCCCATCAATGTCTCGGCTCCGTTGGTGTCGAGGATCACGCGTGAGTCTACGCTAGAGGCGACGGCAAACGACACGCGTGCCGGGAAGTTTGCTTTGATCAACCCCGTGATGACATCGACGCTGGGGCGCTGCGTAGCAACCATCAAGTGTATCCCGACTGCGCGCGCCATCTGCGCGAGGCGTGTCAGGGTGCGCTCCGTTTCGTCGGGACGCATCATCATCAGATCGCCGATTTCGTCAATGATGATCACAATGTAGGGTAGCCGTTCATTTTTGCGGCGGCGACCCAGCGAATTGTTGTAGGTTTCGAGGTTACGGGCGGCTTCTTTTTCCAGCAGCTTATAACGACGATCCATCTCGCGGGTGGCCCAACGCAGCACGCCAATAATGCGGTCAAGGTCTGTCTCTACCGGGCCGAGCAGGTGCGGCAGACCGTTGAACCGGCTGAGTTCCACCATTTTCGGGTCGAGCAGCACAAGTTGTACATCTTCCGGCGTGTTGTTCAGTACGAACGCAACGGTCATCGCGGCCAGCATCACCGACTTACCCGAACCGGTCGTGCCGGCGATCAGCAGATGCGGCATTGTTCCCAGGTCCGCGATAAACGGCTCACCGGAGACATCGCGACCCAGCGGCAAGGCCAACGCCTTTTTACGTTTCTGATAAAAGTGTACGGATTCCAGCACAGGGCGCAGCGCGACGGTGCTAGGCTGACGGTTCGGCACTTCGATACCCACGTAGGAGTGACCGGGCACGGGCGCTTGAATACGCAGCCGTCTCGCGGACAGCGCCAGCGCCAGATCGCCGCCCAGATTGGTAATCTCACTCACGCGCACACGGTTAAGCACGCGTTCACCGTCTTCGTTGACGTGTTCTGTATAGGGCGACACGGCATACTGTGTGACGGTTGGGCCGACGTTGACATCGACGACCTCAGTCTCAACGTCGAATTCGAGCAGTGTGTGCCGGATAATGCGGGCGTTGGTGTTGATTTCTTCTTCGGTGGGCTTGTGTAGCTCGATATCCGTCAGCAATTCTAACGGCGGTAAATTGGCGTTGCGTTTGCCCACTTTTTTAGTTTCGCGGAAATCATCCACCGTGAAGTAACGCTCACCGGGGGCATCGCCGGTTTTGCGTCGCACACGCGCACGTGGCGCAGCGGATACTACGCGCGCATCGGGCAGCAGGTCGCGCGGCACAATGGATTTGCGTTCGCCGGGATCGCCTGGCGCGACCAGACTGCGCCCATTCGCGGCCCCCATTGTCTTGCGGGCATGGTCGGCGAGATCTTTCTTTTCTTTGGCGGTCAATGGACGTGCAACAGGTTTTTTCTTGGTATTGCTGCGCGTCGTTGAGCCGTTTTGGGCTGGCTTAGCTACAGGCGGAGTCGCCGGTTGGTCGTCGCCAGATGCGTCAGGCGTTGACTCAGCGACTGGGGATGCCTGTGGGTTTGCACTTTGCGCTTTTGTTGCAGGTGACGGTTGTTCCTTCGTCGTCGTGCGCCGTGTGTTGCGTTTGGGCGCAGCTTCCGCATCCGGTGCGGTTGCTGCAGTTTGCACGGCGGGTGCAGTGGTCTGTGCGGGTGCTGGATCAACGTCACGGGCCACAACCGACGGGCGGCGCGGCAGAACATCCGGCGCTGCGGTCGAGGGGGCTAGCCGTGCGGCGGCAGTATGCGTATGCACGGGCTTTGAAGGCCCATTATCCACAGAGTATGTATTATCCTGGTATGCCTGATCAGCGGGGTAGTTATCCCATGCCGGATCGTATTCTTGCTCAAGCCGCATGTCGTTCAGGCGGTTGACACGGTGTTCGAGTTCGTCGCGCAGCCAATGCACCGCATCTACGACATGGTACAGCCGTAGCTCAAGGGCGAGGAGTACGCCAGCTAGCAGCAGCAGTCCAAAGATGACGAGCGAGATGGTATCACCCAGGCTGCTGGTAAGCTGCGTCAGTGCCCAGCCGACATAGCCGCCGCCTTTGCCTTCTTCAGCCAGGGCGCGAGGTTGTGGATCGTTGGCGAACAGGTGTAACAAGGCCAACAGCGCACCAAACGCCATTTCGATAGCGGCGATACGTGTCCAACCCAGGCGCAGAGACAGTCCGAATTTCGGCAGCAGAATCACGACCCCTGTCGCGATCACGCTCAGCGCGAACACATAAGCGCCATTACCGAATAACTGGCGTTGGATGTGCGATACTGTTTTGGCAAACGACGCTTCGGACGACGAATTGAGCAGCGCCGTGAGCATGACCACGCCCAACACGATCAGCAGCAGCGTGCCGACTTCATCTAACCAGGGTGGTAGACGGTTCGCCTGTGCGCGCCAGAATTCCGGGTCACGCGCAGTGTCGAACACGCGGCGTGCGGCGGTGCTAACTTGCTGCGTGACACTGGGGCGCTTCTTGATTGCCGGTCGCTTCGGCCTTACCCGTGCGCGTGGTTTGGCTTTGGATGCAGGTGATTTCTTGGCGGCGCTCGATTTGGTGCTTTTTCCGCGCGCAGCAGGTGACTTTGCCGCCGCCTTCTTGCTTGACGCGCCGGATTTACTGGCTGTGCCAGAGTTTTTTTTGCGAGTTGTTGACGCATTGGTCGTCGTTGTCGAGCGCTTTTTCGAGGCGTCGCTTGTATTCGTAGTTGAGCGCTTCGACGCTGACGAAGCCGTAGAACGACCGCCACCGGCGGTCTGTTTCTTTGCCATCAACACTTGACCTTTTGCTAAGTATGGGAAACCGCGATAATCATATCATAGACCCAGACATGTGAGAAGTCTCTACCTTCTATTTTAGCTCTTTTGTTCTGGCTTCGTAAAGAGGAAAAACTGCCAATAATTGGGAGAATTAAGCGTGATTGCCCGAAGGTCAAGGGGCAATTGTAGGGTTTGTTATATTTGCTGAACACCATGTTATAATTGCGTTTGAGCGGCTTGTATATGGCG
>CBEVZO010000123.1:0-8249 GCA_965554365.1 uncultured Anaerolineae bacterium | reverse complement strand
GCACACGAGATACTGAACGGGCCATTCGTTACGGCGAAACAGTGGGCAAAGTGTTGGTTGCGCCTAACTTCCTCGACGCATGGACCTTTGCAGGATCGCGTGGCGATGTGATCACCCTTGCGGCACGCCCTGTACGCGGTGATGTTCCACCGCTGAGCCTGCAACTGAGAACCGGCAAAGGCGACGAACTTACCACTGTCATCTCTGATGGTACACGAGATGGCGTGCGCGCAGAAAACATCATATTGCCGGACACCGGACACTACTCGATCATTGTGGGCAATGTAGATGCGGCCTTTGCTGGTGCGACAGCGTATGAACTCACATTGCTGCTGCGCAACTCGCCAGCACGTTCGGCCAGCACGGTGCTGGCCTATGGCGAACGAGTCAGGGGAACGTTTTACATTGATGATCCCGCTGACACCTGGGTATTCGAGGGACAGCAGGGTGATATGGTGGCAGCGGTGTTGATCAGTCAGACGCCGGGGTTGCAACCAACATTGACTCTGTTGGCGACAGATTGGCGCACAGCGGCGGCCAGCACAATAAAACAACTTCAAGTTTTGGGAAGCACCCAAATTACTGAGGATATGACGGCGACACAGCTTGATTTCGTGCTGCCGCTGGATGGAACTTATGCACTAACCGTACAGGATAGCGCGTTGCAAGGTGGTAGTTACGATCTGCACTTGATCAATCAGAATAAGACTATAGTGCCGGCGACGGCAGTGCGGCTGGATCAACTGCGCGATGGTCAGATCGCGCCAGGGAACTTGTCTGATACTTGGCGTTTTACAGGCACAGCGGGGGCTACCATGATGATCCGAATTGCGCCTGACAGCCGAGTGAATCTCAGTCCGCAGATCACACTGTTCAGTCCGGGAGGCGTGCCATTAGTTAGCGCGGCGGCAGGGATGGGTGACGAAGCCGTGATCACGGCCTACGAGTTATTGGAAAGCGGTTCCTATGTGGTGCAAGTTGTGCCCACACGGGGGCGTACTGAAGGACGTTATTCGATCCTGGTGCAAGAGACTGTGTCTCCCGCTGAAGGTGTTTACACAGAACTGCCCTATGAGACAGTGCAATTCGGCACACTTGATAACACTACCCCAACCGATTGGTGGGCATTTGACGGACTGGCGGGAAACGTAGTACGAGTACGCGCTGAGGCAACTAGCGGTGATCTAGACGTTGTGGCGCGAATTTATGGTGTCGATGGCGTGCTGTTGGGAGTGACTGATGACGCCGACGATCTTGATGCGGAAACTTATGTAACACTCCCTGATGAAGGACGCTATGCGGTTGAGGTACGGCGCTACAACGGGGCACAGGGGACTACTGCGGGAAACTACGCGCTGAACCTGGACCTCGCGTATCAAGCAGCAGCCCCTGATACTACGCTTGACGCGAGCGCTTTAATGTATATCGCTTATGGGGACCGTGTAACAGGCACAACCGATAGCAACAATCGCAGTGATTTTTGGTCCTTCGCAGGGATGCAGGGCGACATCATCCAGGCCAAATTGCAGTTTGCCGTTGATGATGCGCCGCTGATACTCACGCTGCGCGATCCCGCAGGAAATGTGCTGGTTACGGGTGAACGTGAGCGTGGCAATGTGCTGCTTGATGGTTTCGATCTGCCGGTCAACGGAACGTTCCTCCTTGATGTGCGCCGTCCTGGGGATGCCACAGCACGCTACAGTCCCTATACACTTGATCTAGCACTCACGGGTACGGCGATGCCACTGGCTCCAGGTGGCGGAACTATACAGATTGGCAACGATAACGCTGTCACAAGCCAGTTTTGGGATAACGCCGCGCGCCATACCTGGTTATTCGAAGGACAGGCTACAGAAACAATTGCCGTGTCTATCATTCCGCTATCAGGTACGCTTGACGGACAAGTGGAACTCTACGCACCAGATGGATCGCCGGTCTATGCTGCGCCCATTACCACGAGTACAACAGGGCGTGCTACGGGCAGCATCCAATTACCGATCAGTGGTGTATATACGCTTGTGGTGCGCGCGGATCACGTTGTGCCGGGCACTGTGTACCGCGTGAGACTCCAGCGTGTGGATCACGAAACGGTCGTGCAATCATTGACGTTTGACATGGATGGCTATGGTATGCTGGGCGATACACAGTCGCGCGAACAGTGGCGTTTTAGTGGCGAGGCAGGAGAAAGTGTGTCGGTGCGTGTCAGCCGTATGAGTGGCGACCTGATTCCCGTGTTGATGTTGTACGGTCCAGATGGTCGCCCCTTGAGCGAAGGACGTACAGTGGGCGATGCTCAAACGCTCATTTCGCGCTTCATGTTGCCCACTACTGGAGACTACACAGTGGTGGTCGCGCGTGAAGGCGGCACAGCAGGCATCACGACTGGAACATACCGGCTGTTACTTAGCCAGCGCGCGATCTCGGAACATGCAGCAGCGGCTCAAGATGTTGTGCTTGGCGAGCCTGTCAGAGCATTCATTGATCGCTCTGCACCACAGGTGTATGCTTTCGAGGCCGTTGCCGGGGACGTTATAGCGCTTTCCGCGCGTCTTGTGGACGGCGAAAAAGCACCTACATTGCATGTTGAAACCGAGTCCGGCACAGTGTTTGATTTGCCGGTGCTGACACAGCCTGACGAAACGGGTATCGCTGCGCTGGAAATTCCACGCACGGGACGCTATGTGGTTGTGGTAAAAGCAGAGGGTCCGGCACATTATGCGTTGACCGTGTATCGTCGCCCCACAGCACCGGACGAGGCGGCAGTCGTGCGCACACTGGGACGCAGTCAGGCCCAGATCGAAGGCGTGCAAGACTCGGCAATCCCAACATACTGGCAGGTTGAGGGGCAGCGTGGCGAGGTGTTGAACTTTACCGTTGACACTACTGGCGGCGGTCTGCGCGCTGATGTTACGTTGTTTGGGCCGAACGGCTTTGTTGCGAATGCCGTCGAAACAGTTGAGGGCACTGGCGAAGTCGTCATGGGACCAGTGCGGTTGCCGGAAAGCGGCGATTATGTGCTACTGATAGGTTCCTGGTTAGGTAGCGCAGGCGGCTCAACAGGTCGGTTCAGCGTGCGCGCAGATGTTGCCGATCCAGATGTAAGCGGTTCAGCGGGTGGTCATATTCTGACACGCGGAAGTACCGTCAGCGGCGGACTGATTGCCAATGACAATAGCGACAGTTGGACTTTTGATGGACTGGCAGGTGAGGTAATCACTGTACGAGCAGAATATGGGCAGACCGCAGGCACATTGCGCATGGCTTTACACGATCCTGCGGGTGATGCGGTGGCGGAGAGTACACCTGCAATTTCCTATACAGGCATTGAGATCGCCAATATCAAACTACCTGCAACGGGCACCTATACCGTAAACATGAGCGGGCAACTAGCTGATGATGCCAGCATTGATTACCAGATGACTGTACTTACCATGCGTGCCCCCATGATCGCTAGCATGGATCGTGCGCAAGGGATGATCTATGGCGATACAGCGTTTGGCACACTGCCGACGCGCGAAACGTATGCAGCGTGGGTGTTTTATGGCACCGCAGGTGAGCAGGTAACGGGCTGCGTGACACATACTGATGCAACGTTTGCGCCTGTGCTGTACTTGGTGGGACCGAACGGGGATATTCTGAGGGCACATGCTACCCAAGCAACAGGTACAAATGTGACACTCAGTGACTATATGCTAGAAACCACCGGATTTTACGGCTTGGTGGTCGGGAGCAGTTCCGCGACGGCAGCGCAAGGCCCATTTGACTATGAACTTACGCTGGCGCAAGTTCCAAGCGGGGCGTTTAATCAAGGACTGTTGACTACCAACGCACAAGCCGTATTGTCTACGCAGGCCCCAGTACATCAGTGGCAGTTACAACCCGATCATGACGGTACATATCTGGTGCAAGTTCAATCCTTCACTGCTGGCATTGAACCCACACTGGTAATCCAATCAGCTAGCGGTGTTGTACTGGCGACTGGCTCGGCTGATGCGCAGGGACACATTGTGGTAGCGCGCCTGGAAGCCGATAAACACTATGTGGTGCTGGTGTCTGGAGGATTGAATCCGGTTGCGGCACACTATGCGCTTGAGATTACACCCGCCAGCGTGCTGCGCGATGGAGAACGATTGAATGCTGATCAACCGGAAATTGGCCGTGTCACACACGCGCAGTTTTCTGATGAATGGCGATTTGTGGGGCAGGCCGCACAAACAATAACAGTCGTGGTCAATCGTGTGAAAGGTGATCTTATTCCGGTCGTTTCGTTTTATGATCCGAACGGGCTGTTGCTACGTGAAAGCCAGGCTGATCCTGCGGGGACCGCCACGCTAACACTAGAACTACCCACAGATAGCACATATCGCATTGTCGTCACGAGAGAAAATTTGGCGGCAGGAACAACAACCGGAGATTACAGCATCATCGTTAACACGCAGTAGCACCTCGTAAGTTGCATCAAGAAAACCTGCTCATGCTGGACCGCACGAGCAGGTTTTTTGTTGACATCTTGCGTAGGGGTCGCTTATTGGGTTACAGGCACATTCGCTGTGCTGCCATCGGTCAAGACATACAGTTTGGACACCCAGCCCGTGCCGAATTCGCTTTCCACCTGCCACCAGCCACGATCACCGCTTTGCCCGACAATGGGCATCCGTGCGCCAGCATAGACTGCGCCGATTGAGGCAAAGGTGCTATTGGGGCCGGAGCGAATGTTGAGCGCGCCGGTAATCACGACGGCAACAGGTCCAGCAATAGCAGGCGGAGGGGCTTCGCCGCCACCCTGACCAGGAGCAGCTTCGACCACTGTGCCGGGCGTGACATGCGGCACACCAGCAGTGTCACCGCGCGCAATGATGTAAATGGCATTAGCCCAACCTGTGCCCACTGGCGTATCCAGCAACCACCAGGACCAATCCAGCGTGCGCCCGACGATCTGTGTTTGTGTGCCACCCGGAAGCGCGCCCAGACTGGTGTACTGCAATCCTGGGCCGGTGCGAATGTTGAGCGAGCCAGTATTGACGATACCAAACGGTCCCGCGACGGCGGCAGCTTCCGCTTCACCCGTAGTAACCGGGGAAGCCCCATACTCGTTGCGTGTCGCTACGAAGCCACTATATACCCAGCCCTCACCGGAAGCTGTTGTTACCTGATACCAGGAGTTATCTGCTGTGCGACCGATCACTGGCAAGGTTTCGCCACTGCGCGCCGCGCCCAGGATCGCGTAGTTGATGCCGGGGCCAGTGCGAATGTTGAGATATGTGGCGAGAACAACCACATAAGGAGCATCGCCAGTAAGCGGCACGCCGCCGCCCTGTCCATCGCCGAAATACGTGTTCGCGTCAGTGGCAGGCGCTACACCGCTGAGGGTGATATACGCCGCCGTAACCCAACCTGTGCCGTACTCCCAGCGAATTTGATACCAACTACCGTCAGCGTTTTGGGCAAGCACATAGACTTGTTTGCCGCGTGCGAGAATGCCAAGCGACTGCGCATTGATTCCTGCGCCATAACGCACATTCAATGCGCCTGTGCTGATCCCAATAGGACCGGGGTCCATCACACCAACGGCAGCTGCACCTGTTGCAACAACACCGACGTTGGACACCCAACCTTCACCAAAAGCAGCGTTGACGTAGTACCAGGCTCCATCAGGACTAATGCCCATCACAGGCACAGACTCGCCACCGTACAGTGAGCCTAAAATCCAGAAACCGTTGCCTGGTCCAGCGTAAACCCAAACGGTTTGGTTAGCCGTCAGATACGCTCCGGTCTGGGCAGATGCAGAGTGATGTACCCAGGTCGGAACAGCGAATGAGAGTAATAACATCAAGGTTAGAAGCGTTTTGATCCAAGCGCGCTGCATAATGTTCCTCCTGAAAATGCCAGGTCAAACTATCCTGTCAGAAAACACCTTTATCTCGTTGCAGTTTACGTTGAATCGGTTTCTGGTGCAACACGCGACATGAAAGTGTAGGCGTACAAGAAAAAACGAGCTTCTTGCAAGAAGCTCGTTTTTAATCATATGATGCCCTGGAGAGGACTCGAACCTCCACGCCCAATGGGCACAGGCCCTCAACCTGCCGCGTATACCAGTTCCGCCACCAGGGCTTGTGACGCCCCAAATTATACACGTCCTCCTTAAGATGTCAATGGTTGGCAGACAAGAGACGAGCGACGTACAATCGTGTGTTAGTTGATACCGTTTTGAGAAACTGGAGCAAGATAAAACCTATGAAAATTGTATTGGACGCGATGGGCAGTGATGCACATCCTGGCCCTGATGTCGCAGGGGCAGTACTGGCTGCGCGCGAATTTGATGAAACGATTGTGTTGGTAGGCGATCAGCCCCGTATCGAAGCTGAACTCGCCAAACACGCTACTGGTGGGTTAGGATTGGAAATCGTTCATGCTGCACACACCATCACTATGGACGACAAGCCCGGCGTAGTAGGGCGCAGCAAACCCAAGTCGTCGATACATGTGGGTATGCAGTTGGTCAAAGAGGGGCAAGGAGACGCTTTTGTGACAGTGGGCAACACTGGTGCGGCACTGGGGATTGCAGTATTGCATACGCTCAAACGCATTCGCGGCGTTTACCGCCCGGCGTTGTCGGCGATTTTGAGAACGCAAAGCGGCCCAGTGATTCTGCTTGATCTCGGTGCGAATGCAGATTGCAAACCAGAATGGCTGGCGCAGTTTGGTATCATGGGGAGTATCTATGCTGAACGCGCGCTGAAGGCTGAACGCCCCCGTATTGGTTTGCTTTCAAATGGCGAAGAAGAAGGCAAGGGCACGATATTAGTGCGGGAATCAGCGGAACTCTTGGCCCAAACGGGGGTTAACTTCATAGGCAACGTTGAACCGAAAGAGATTCTCTCCGGCGGTGTGGATGTCGCGGTGATGGACGGCTTTTCGGGCAACGTGATGCTGAAATCAATGGAAGCGTTCGGGACGATGATATTCGATTTAATTCGCCAGGAGTTGATGAGCGATCTGCGCTCCAAAGCAGCGGGATTGTTAGGCAAACCAGCTTTTCGTCGTGTCTATCGTCAGATTGATCCCTTTGAAATTGGTGGCGCACCATTGTTAGGTGTCAATGGGGTTGTTATTATTGGGCACGGACGCTCGAATGGATTGGCGATCAAAAATGCAATCCGGCAGGCGCGAGACGCTGTGACGGGCGGTATTGTTGGTGCAATCCAGGCGGGTCTGCAAACTGCTGGATAAGGTTTGCATGTGAGTGAGAAGGTCGGGAAAAGGAATACAACTCATGGACTTTACACGCAACGGATTCCCCCGTGTAGTGATTACGGGAATGGGAGCAGTATCACCGCTGGGGCCGCTACCCAGGTTATGGGAACGCCTGAAAGCAGGAGAATCAGGTGTGCGACGCATTGTGAGCTTTGATCCGTCACACCTGGAGGTACAGATTGCGGCAGAAGTGATCGAGTTTGACGCGGGAGATTATCTGGACCGCAAAGAATTTCGGCGTATGGGGCTTCCTGCACGTTATGCCGTTGGTTCGGCGTTGGATGCGCTCAAGGATGCAGGACTCACGGTCGAAGACCTGGAGCCAATTTCTGAACGCGTGGCGGTGGATTTCGGGTCGGCGCTGGGCGGGCAACACATGGCTCAGCAAGCAGCGTTCAACTTCCGCACACACAATCGCCGTCCGGGGCCGTTTGCTCTGGTTGAATCGATCCCTAACATTCCGGCACACCATGTGAGTCGGGTGCTAGGCGCACGAGGCCCCATCATTTGTATTTCAGCCGCATGTGCGACAGGCACACACAGCCTGGGTGATGCAATGAACCTGATCCGCTATGGCAAGGCAGATATGGTTGTCGCGGGCGGGGTCGAAGCCATGATCTACGATTATGGTATTGCTGGTTTTATTGCCATGCGCGGACTCGCCACGGGGTACAACGATGAACCAGCCCGTGCAAGCCGTCCATTCGATCTCAATCGGAATGGATTTATCTTTGGTGAAGGTGCAGGCGCGTTTATTCTAGAAACATTGGAAGGCGCGGTGAAGCGGGATGCGCGGATTTATGTCGAGGTTATGGGTATGGGGCTGTCATCGGATGCGTACCATGTCGCAGCGCCTGATCCGACAGGTCGCGGGGCGGCCAACGCAATGCGCTGGGCACTTGATGATGCACGAATTAACCCAGAGCAGATAGCGTATATCAACACGCATGGATCATCGACTCCGGCAAATGACGGCACTGAAACCAAAGCGATCA
>CBEVZO010000122.1:0-8257 GCA_965554365.1 uncultured Anaerolineae bacterium | reverse complement strand
TGTTCCACGTCCAGATAGATGTTGTGCCGCCGTTCAGATTCGCGGCGGGCGTGCTGCAAGACTACGCGCAAGTCGTCGGTCATGTTTGGGAGTTGGCTTTGCATAACTGCTCCAGACCGCAGGGATCAATCGTCGTCGGATTCTTCGCCGGGCCAGTTTGTCAGGCCGTATGCGCCAGCTTTTAGCACTTTAAGCGCCAGCAGCGCACATTTCAGGCGTGTGGGGCTGAGTTGAATGCCCAGCAGTTCGAGCAACTGCTCGCGGTTGAAGGCGCGCAGTTCTTCCAGCGTTTTGCCGATGATCTCCTCGCCGAGAATCGACGCGGACGCCTGGCTGATCGTGCAGCCCTGGCCTTCCCAGCGCACTTCGGCGACGCGCTCCTCATCATCCATGCGAATGGTGAGGTGCAGGTGGTCGCCGCAGAACGGGTTATCGTCTTCGTACTCGATATCGGCAGGGTCCAGTGGTTCCCCGAAATTGCGCGGATTCTGTCCGTGATCGATGATGTTGTCGAGATAGAGGTCCATTGTCGTGCCTTGCCTTGTTTGGTTAGACGTGTGACGTAATACGCAGACTCTACCATATTTCGCGCGGCAGAATCGTAACAGATGTGTTAAATCCCGCCCGTACTGCCGAAGACCTTGCGTGCGGCCTCAATTGCGGCGATTAGTGCGTCTACGTCTGCGGTGGTGTTGTAAACGTAGAACGATGCGCGCGCCGTCGCGGGCACGCCGAGGCGCTGATGCAGTGGCATGGCGCAGTGATGGCCCGCACGCACCGCGACACCTTCCACGTCGAGCAGTTGGGCGATGTCGTGGGCGTGAATGTCCATCAGCGTGAAGGTGGCGACGCCGTTGCGCTTCTCTGGGGCGGGGCCGTAGAGCGTGAGGCCGGGCACTTCGCTGAGCCGGTCCAGCGCATAATCCGCGACCTGCTGCTCGTGGGCGAGGATGTTGTCCATGCCCAGCGCGGTCAGGTAATCGACCGCCGCGCCGAGGCCGACCGCCTGCGCGATGGCGGGCGTGCCTGCTTCAAATTTGTGCGGGAGTTCGTTCCAGGTGGAGCCGTCGAGCGTGACGCGCTTGATCATCTCGCCGCCGCCCATGTAGGGGGGCATGGCTTCGAGCAGGGCGCGCTTGCCGTACAGAATACCGATGCCGGTGGGTCCCGCCATTTTGTGCCCGGAGAACGCGTAGAAGTCCACATCGAGCGCCTGCACATCGACCGCGAGGTGCGGGACGCTCTGCGCGCCGTCGATCATCACGACTGCACCGGCTGCGTGCGCTTGCTGGATGATCTCGCGCACCGGGTTCACCGTGCCGAGGACGTTGGAAACATGCATCACGCTGACCAGCTTCACCGGGTCTTCGCGCAGGAAGGTGGCGTAAGCGTCCATGTCGAGCTGTCCATCGTCCGTGACCGGGATGTAGCGGATCACGATGCCCATCTGCTCGCGCAGCATGTGCCAGGGCACGAGGTTGCTGTGATGCTCCATTTCGCTCAGCACGACCACATCGCCGGGCGCGAGGTTCTGGCGGCCCCACGTCGCCGCGACGAGGTTCATCGCTTCGGTGGCGTTGCGCGTATAGATGATCTCGCGGCGTGATTTTGCGTTGATGAACTTTTGCACCTTGTCGCGCGCGCCTTCGTATGACGCGGTGGCGCGCTCGCTGAGTACGTGAATTCCGCGATGTACGTTGGCGTGTTCGTGTTCGTAATAGTGGCGCATCGCGTCGATGACCTGACGCGGCTTCTGGCTGCTGGCCGCCGAATCGAGGAACACGACGCGCTTACCGGGATGCACTTCCTCGTTCAAGATCGGAAAATCGGCGCGGATAGCGTTGATGTCGAGAGGGGAGGTTGGGTTGGTCATAAGGTTATCACTTTGCTCGTGTGTAAGCCGATAGATTGCAGTGTTCAGGCGTTAGTGTACCGTGTTCAATGCTCGGCGTATGCGACCAATGATACCGCGCGATCCGGGTTCTGTAACGCTGCAAATGAGAATTATTCGCAGCTAGGCAGATTGTAGCGGAATGTGGGGTGCAGTGGGCAGTGACGACCGGTCCACAAATTGCGTGCATTCGGCAGCATAGACAATCAAAAAAACCGGGCCGCTGGGACCCGGTTTGCTCCTTCTCCTTGGCGAATCTGTACAGGGGTGAGTTCGGCGTTACACAGTGTCGCCCAGGAGTTTGCGCTCAACGTAAGCCATCATGCGGTCGCGCACGTTCTCGAAGGGGATGCGGTCTAGCACGGGCACAAAGAACCCGTCCACGACCAGCTTCTCCGCTTCGACGCGCGGCAGCCCGCGACTCTGGAGGTAGAACAGCACCTCGTCCTCGATCTGCCCGGTGGCGCTGGCGTGTGTGCAGCGCACGTCGTCGGCATTGATCTCCAGACCGGGGATGCTATCAGTGCGCGCGGTGTCGCTCATGAGCATCGTGCGGTTGGCCTGGAAACCGTCCGTTTTCTGTGCGCCGGGCAGCGCCTTGATCATACCTTGCCACACGGCGCGCGCCTCGTCTTTCAGCACGCCCTTGAACAGCAAATCCGAGGTGGTGTTGGGCGCGTTGTGGTTCTGCTGCGTGTCGAGGTCCATGAACTGCTTGCCGTCGGGGAAGTAGAGCGCGCTCATGCGGCCCCACGATCCCTGTCCGTCGAGTTCGATTTCCATGAATGCCTTGATGAACTTGCCGCCCATCTGCCCGGTCACCCAGTCGAGCTGCGCAGCGTTGCCGACACGCGCGCGCTGGTGGCTGAACTCGAACATGCCGTGTCCCCAGTCCTGCAAATTGACGTAGCGCAGAGTCGCGCCGTCACGCACGATGAGTTCGGTCGCGCCGATGAAGCTGGAATCCGCGTCCAGGGTGGGGGAGAGGTTTTCGTTCAGGTAGTTAATCGCGCCGCCCGCTTCCACCACGACCAGAATATGGCCGAGGGTCGCGCCGGAACGCGTGTTGTAGAAGATGCTATGCGCGGGCAGCGTCGCTTGCACGCCGCGCGGCACGTAGAGGAACACGCCGTGTGTCCACAGCGCAGCATTCAGCGCGGCGAACTTGCCTTCTTCTGGCTTGACAGCCTGCGTCATCAGGTGCGCGCGCACAAGATCGGGATGCTCAACGGCGGCGGTGCGCAGATCGGTGAAGATCACGCCCGCGTCGATCAGCGCGTCGCTCACCTCGTAATGGACCACTTGATCGTCCACGAAGGCAATCATGCCGCCCTGTTCTGCGCCGAGCAGCGGTTGACGGTTCACGGCGGGGATATCGGTGAACTGGCCGCCGTTCGCGGTGGACAGCACGCCCGCGCTGTCCCAGTCGATATGGCGGTAGTCGGTTCTGCGCCAGGGTTCGTCTTTGGTGGTGGGCATGGGCAGCGCTTCATACACATCCCATGCGTCCAGGCGCGTCTGGCGCAGCCAATCGGGTTCGTTATGCCGTGCGCTCAGCGCGATGATATTCTCACGCGTGAGCGGCGGCGGATTGAATTCGCGTGTCGTGCGGCGACGTTGAGTTGCCACAGGTGTTTCTCCTCAATAGTTCACAGTGATCAGTTTTTGGTTCACAGTTGTCAGTAAAGGCGGGCTATATCTCAATGACGCCCCGGAGATTTCTCCCCCTCTCCGGCTTGGCGGGAGAGGGGGGCGGGGGGTGAGGTTACCCAATCGATCCTTCCATCTGCAACTGGATCAGGCGGTTCATCTCGATGCTGTATTCCATCGGCAGTTCTTTGGTCAGCGGCTCTAAGAAGCCGTTAACGATCATGGCGTTGGCTTCGTCTTCCGACAGCCCGCGCGACTGCAAATAGAAGGCCTGGTCATCACCGATCTTACTGACGGTGGCTTCGTGCCCCACCGTGACCTCAGGATTCTCGATCTCGATGTAGGGATAGGTGTCCGATTCGCTTTCCTCGTCCAGCAGCAGCGCGTCACAGACCACCGTGCTGCGGACGCCACGCGCTTCGGGATGCACCTTGAGCAAGCCGCGATAGCTGCTCACGCCGCCGTCCTTGCAGATCGATTTGCTGATGATCTGGCTGGACGTGTTCGGCGCCACGTGTACGGCCTTGCCGCCTGCATCCTGCACCTGGCCGCGACCCGCGAAAGCGATTGATAGCACTTCACCGTGCGCGCCCGGTTCCATCAGGTACACGGACGGGTACTTCATCGTGACTTTGCTGCCCAGGTTGGCGTCCACCCATTCGTGGCTGGCGTCGCCGTAAACCATCGCGCGCTGGGTCACGAGGTTGTACACGTTGTCGGACCAGTTCTGGATCGTGGAGTAGCGCGAGCGTGCCCCGCGTTTGACGATGATTTCGATCACGCCACTGTGCAGGCTGGCTTCGCTGTAGGTAGGCGCGGTGCAGCCTTCCACATAGTGCAGGTATGCGCCTTCGTCCACGATAATCAGCGTGCGCTCGAACTGCCCAATCGCGGCGGTGTTGATCCGGAAATATGCTTGTAGCGGCATCTCGACCTGCACGCCCGGCGGGACGTAAATGAACGAACCGCCCGACCAGACTGCCGTGTTCAGCGCCGCGTATTTGTTGTCGTATGCCGGGACGACGGTCCCGAAATACTCGCGAAACAGGTCTTCGTGTTCCTGCAACGCGTGATCAATGCTCTTAAAGATCACGCCCTGGCGCTCAAGTTCTTTTTTGATCTGGTGATAGACCATCTCGGAGTCGTACTGCGCCCCCGCGCCGGAGAGGAATTTCTGCTCAGCTTCGGGGATGCCCAGGCGGTCAAACGTCTTTTTGATGTCATCTGGCACGTCATCCCAGGACCGCGCTTCTTTGTCGGCGGGCTTGACGAAGAAGTAAATATCCTCTTCGCGGAACCCGGAGAGGTCCGGCCCCCAGGTGGGCACAGGCTTGCTCTGGTAGATTTCGAGCGCCTTAAGACGCTGCTGGCGCATCCAGTCGGGTTCGCCCTTGATCTCGCTGATCTGCGCGACGATCTCGGCGTCAAGCCCTTTGCGCGCCTTGAAGACGTAGGTATCGGGATCGCGGAATCCGTACTGCTCGTCGTATTGTTCGCGTAAACCTTGTATTTTTTCGGCGTCATTGGCGGAAGCCATCGGTGGTTGCTCCTTTGATTGTAGCGGTGGGTGTGTCGCTGTAGGGGCGTTGCTCTGCCGCGCCCCGAATGTGGGTACAGCAGTGGGCACAGCAGAGCAGTGCCCCTACGCAAATTGATCACCGCTGCGGGCGGCTTGCTAACGGCTGCCGTTTTTCTCGCGTAGCCAGTCGTACCCGTGTTCTTCGAGGCGCAGCGCGAGATCGGGGCCGCCGCTTTCGACGACGCGGCCATCCATCATGATATGCACATGCTCCGGCGCGATGTAGTTCAGGATGCGCTGGTAGTGTGTGATCACCAGCACGCCCAGGTCCATTTCGCCCTGCAATTGGCGCGCGCCTTCGGAAACGATGCGCAGCGCGTCGATGTCCAGGCCGGAGTCGGTTTCGTCCATGATCGCGATCTTGGGTTCCAACACAGCCATCTGCAAAATCTCGGCGCGTTTCTTCTCGCCACCGGAGAACCCATCGTTGAGGTAACGCCCCGCGAAGCTGTGATCCATCTGCAACATGTCCATTTTTGCGATCATCAGCTTGCGGAAGGCGGGAATGGTGATGCCCTTGTCTGCGGGGTCTTTGGCCTTGCGGCGCGCGTTGATCGCGTTGCGCAAGAAGTTAGCCACCGTCACGCCGGGGATTGCCACCGGGTACTGGAAGGCCAGGAACAACCCGGCGCGGCTGCGCTCGTCGGCTTCCAGTTCGAGGATATCTTCGCCGTTGAAGATGATCTGACCATCGGTGACTTCGTAAGCCGGATGACCCATGATCGTGTTGGACAGGGTGCTTTTGCCCGATCCGTTGGGTCCCATCAAGGCGTGAATTTCGCCTTGCTTGACCACGAGGTCAACACCCTTGAGAATCGGTTGGTCTTCTACGCTGACGTGCAGGTTGCGGATTTCTAATGCAGCGCCCATCGGTACTCCTTCGTGTTGCTTGTGATGTGTGATTCGAGTTTCAACTATCGTGCAGCGCACGGCCCGTCAAAGAGCGTATGCGCAGAGGTCTTGAGTAGTATTGAACCGATTAGAGTTTCGCTCAAATGAGAATTATTTGCAATAGTTCTATTGCGATTATAACGAAATGCACGGGGGGAAAGCCAATAAACGCTATGGTTTTCTGGAAAATTTGGGGCAATGTGAATGGTTTTGCTTTGCGTGCGGCGGGGCAGCGTTCCTGCTTCTAATATGCATCTAACTCCCGCTGCTTGGTGGAACGGCGCGAGTGTTTTATACTCTGCACAGCGAAATGACCATGTGAGCAGCACGCATCTGGATCGCGGCTGCGTAGTGTTGGGAGTACACAACGATGACGGACGATCAGCCGAACACTGGCGCGATGTCGGTAGAAGAAAAAGAGGAATTAGTGCGCGAGTTTTTGCGCTCAGTGATGGACCCGGAAATCGGGTTGAATATCATTCAGTTGGGGTTGGTGCGCGAGATTCAGATTAACGATGACAAAACGCACATTGTCATGATCCTGACGACGCCGTTTTGCCCGTATGCGCCGCAGTTGCTCGAAGCCGCGCGTCAGAAGGCGCAGGAGGCGTTGGGTCTTCCGGCCACGATTGAAGTCGGGATGATGCAATGGAATCCGTCGATGGCGGAGGACGGTATTCTCGGCGACTGGGGTTTGTTCTGAGTCGCGATCAGCCGTTAGCACAGTGAACATACATAATACAGGGCGATCCGCAATCTGGATCGCCCTGTGTGTTGTGCGCGGTAGCTTACTCTTGCCAGGTGACGGTGAGATCGTAGGAGCCGTCGTCGCCCATGAATGACCCGTCGTAGACCTCGACGATGTATACGCCATCGTCGGGAATCTCTAGCGTGACATCAAGGGCACGGACAAATTCACCGTTGTTGGAGAACACATAGCGGCTGTGGTCGGCGCTGACGACTTCCAGCGCGGGCGCGATGTCGCCATCGACCGTGATCGTGATATGTATCACGTCGCCCTCATCCGCCACGAAGAAATGCTGTTTATTATAGTTGTTGTAGTCCAGCGTGCCGTTTTGTGTCACCCCGTCTTCCAGTACCCCGATCTCCGAGAGGGTCATGGTTAGTTCGTAGGGGCCACCGCTGCCGTAGGTGTTCCAGGTGATCACCACGACATAGCTTTCGCCGGGGAGCAGGGCAATCGGATCGATGGTGTCCGCTTCGCTGTATTCCGTGTTCGCGATGAGGCCTGACCCGCTGTAGACCGTGATATAGGGACTGGCGCTGGCATTGTCATCCTCGATAGTGAGACGCACGAGCATCATCTCTTGATCGGGAGGTACGGTCATGCGGAAATATTCCATCGGCTGATCGGCATTGACCAGCCCCACGAGGCGTTTATCTAGCACCAGCGTCGGGATCGTGTTGAGATTCTTCACGTCCAGCGTGTAGCTGCCTGTGCCGCTGTAGTTGGAGGCGAGGATCGTGTATGCACCATCTGCTGGCAGTGGCAGCGGCCCGATGCGCGAGTTCAGTCCCTCGCCGCCGTCGTCGTTACTCTCGATGATCATGCCTGACGGATCGAGCAGGGTCACGTAGGTGTCGAGCGAACTGCCCTCGTTGGACCACATATCAATGAGTACAACATCGCCCGCGCTTCCGTCAAAAATCCATTCTTCTTCGGGAGCATCAAAAGTGATCTGACCCGTGACTGGTACATCGTAGGTGATGCGTTGCGGTCCTTGCAGCGGGGGCGCAGCCTGTGCCGGTACGAGGCCGGTCAGCAGGGCGGCGAACAGCGCCAGTAGTATCACCGGCGTTCTATGAAGCGTGCGGCGAACAGGGATCATGCTGAGCTATCCTTTCGCGTTTGAACAAACATCGCCATCATTAGTCATGTGAGTAGTGGTTGTGCGTCGTTAGTTTTTATACAGCCTGCGTTACTACCCTCACACTCCCTAGTCATTATACTGCATATCGCGGTCGGTGGTTGCCCACCGCCGGCCCACCGGGTGCGCAATGTTGTTGTGTGAGATTGTTAGGTTTATGCCCCCCAAGTATTAGGTCGTTGATTTCGCGCGCCAGCCATTCTATACTAAAGACAATTAATCCATATAAATCAGATCGAGACCGTAGTGTGCGGAAAGGATTGGTAACGTTCAAGGGCAACGCGACCTGTTTGAGGTGTTATCATCATGGAATTATCGGGACAGAAGGGCAAACTGAGCATGAGTACCGAGCCGCGC
>CBEVZO010000121.1:0-8290 GCA_965554365.1 uncultured Anaerolineae bacterium | reverse complement strand
GGGATCAGCGCAAACCGTCCCTACCGGGGCCGCTCGGTACTGCTGTGCGTATGCGTAGCAGTGCCGGTGTCAGTATCAGGTTGTTCCATGTACCACCCCCTCAATCTGTACGGTGGATGCGTCTTTGACTTTGTTTTCGTAATGCGAGAGTTCCTTAAAGATGCTCTCGAACACGCCCAGCGCCATGAGATTATCGACCACGTTTTCTATTGTTTCCTGCGTGATCTGATCCACGATGACGTGTGGCGTTTCTAGCGCGATAAACTGCGTGGTCCACAGCGTCTTGTCATACGCGCGGGCGACATCCAGGCTAAGCTGCATTTCCTGGCGTAGATGGCTGAGCGTTACAAACTGCGCCTGCCACAACTCATCGCCTTCAACTTCTACCAACACGTCAGCAAAACCATTCTTGGGGTCGACATCAGCGCCTGGTATACGTTCGATCCACACACGTTTGATTAACACGGTTACGTCCTCGGCCTAGATTGACAGATTGCATGATCACAGTCTACACCGGTTTGCCCCCAAAAATGAAGACCCCCGCCCAAAATTGGGGCGAGGGTCCTATAATCCACGCGGTTCCACCCAGATTCGCGACTCTAGTTGCGCAGCAACTAGACCGCCTCTTGGGGCTGGTAACGGAGCCACCCGGCTTCGCTTACTTCATGCGGGTTTGGGCGCGGCAAGCAACGCCCCTACATCGCCGGTTCAGCGACGCGCTCACGGGGGGTTTTCCTGGTCTGCCGGACGCGCTCGCTTGCAGTCGGTTGGCGCGCGCTCCCTGGGACCGGAGATCAACCAGTACTCGTCCCGATCAACGCTTTCGTGTGTATGATGTTAACCATCCTAGCGCAATATGGCGCGCGGTGTCAAGGATCGATTTTGTAGGGGTGCTGCTCTGCCGCACACTGGACGGAGCAGCGCGCCGCCCCTACTTGAGACGCGCTTTAGCCTTCAGCAGCGTCATAAACTGATCCAAGCGCATGAACTCTACCATCTCGTCGCGTTCATCCGACGATAGCTGATTCTCGCGGCTGCGTTGTAGAAGCTCAAGCGCGCGGCGTTCTAAGACTTCCGAGGGTTTGTATTCGATGATGGCTTGTGGCGCAGGGCTGGACGCCAGAAAATCAGTGATTTCGTCCATCAATAATGTAGGGGGTGCGGCGGCGACCATGTGATGATCCTCTCAACTTGTCACTACATCCATTATATGCGAAAGGAGTAGCCTCAGCACATCTTTTTGATCCCTACCCCAACACAATCTCCCCCGTCAACGTCGCGACGAGCAAATCCGTCACCGCCGCCACATCGCCCAGATCGACGATCTCGCTCGGCGTGTGCGTGTAACGCATCGGATACGAAAGTCCGCCGGTCGGCACGCCGATCTTCACGTTCTGGATCGCTTTGCCGTCGGTACTCGCACCTTCGATCACATCCATCTGGTAGGGGATATTGGCTTCTTCCGCGCGCTGGATCAGCAGATCGCGCACCGCTGCCGGAACGATTAGCCCATAGTCGCGCGCTTTGATCGCCGCGCCCGCGCCAAGTTGCACGTTCGTGCGTTTGCCGAGCGGTTGATCCGCGTTCGTGCCGTCAATAGCGAACGCGAGATGCGGCTCGACGCCAAACGTCGCCGGACCCGCGCCGCGCACGCCGACTTCTTCCTGCACCGTGAACACGAAATACACGCTGTGCGGTGTGCCCTGCTCCGCGACACGCCGCAGCGCCGCGATCTGGATCGCGCAGCCCACGCGGTTATCCAGGCTTTTGCCGATCAACCGATTCTCGCGCCGGATCGTCGTGCCGATAATCGCGCCGGGATCGCCCACGCCTACCGGCACGTTGACCGTATTTTCGCCCACACCGGACGCGCTGAGGTCGATGTAAAAGCCCGCCAGCGGCGGGAGTTCGCGGCGACGGCTGTACTGCTTCTCCACACCGATCACGCCCATTGCACCGTTCTCGAACAGCACGCGCGCTCCGAGCAGTGCCGCCGGGAACAGCGTCCCCAGCATAGCAAAGCGTGCGTAGCCTTGCTGATCGATGTGGCTGACGATCAGTCCGATCTCGTCCATGTGCGCGGCGGTCATCACGCGCAGATCGCCCGATCCCACGCGGCAGATCAGGTTGCCGAACGCATCGGTATACACTTCGTCGGCAACGTCTTCGACTTCCGCGCGGATCATGTCACGGATGCGGTGTTCAAAGCCGGGTGGTCCCCAGGTTTCGGCGAGTTGTTTAATGAGTGCGTCCACAATAAATTCCTTTGGTTAGCAGTTGACAACACTGTAGGGGCGCTGCTCTGCCGCGCCCGGGTACGGCTACGAGAACAATGGGCGCAGTAGAACAGCGCCCCTACCGCTTTAACACATCCTCGTCTAATTTCATCCACGCCGCGCGCAACAACCGCGCCTGATTTTCCCAGTCCTCAAGATGCATGATCAGGTTTGGCCCGTGCAAATAGCGGCAGGGCGTGGAGACGGTCACGCTCGGCACACCGGTCCCGCTGACGTGGATCGATCCGGCGTCTGTGCCGCCCGCGTGCTGCGGAGATCGGAACTGGTGCGGAAGGCCCTCCGCATCTGCGACCTGTACGAGAAACTGCACCAGGCGCGGATCGCTGATCGTGCGCCGGTCGGCCACCGAAATCGCCGGGCCTGCGCCCATGCGCGTGATTGTCGTCTGATCAGGTGCGTCGGGATCGGTGGGCGGCAGATCATGACACGCCGTACACTCCATCACGAAGGCCATATCCGGTTGAACGCGGTTGGCGGCGATGATCGCGCCGCGCAGCCCCACTTCTTCCTGCACCGTGAACACCGCGTGCAGATCGAACGGGAACGGGTCGCCTTGCAATAGCCGGATCAGGTTCGTGCAACTGGCCCGGTCATCGAACGCTTTGCCGCGCACCGTCGGGCCGAGTTCCACGAAGGAACTGTCAAACGCAATCAGATCGCCGGGTTCAGCGACACGTTTGGCCGCTTCGCGCGTTGTCACGCCGATGTCGATACGCAGGCGGTCGATGGGCACGGTGTCGTTGTTCTTGTTGATGTGCGGCGGCGGCCACAGTACCACGCCCGGCACATGCTGCGGTCCCACGCGCACGCGCAGCCCTGGCAGAATCCGTGCATCGATTCCGCCCACCGCCACAAACCGGATCGCGCCATCCGTGTCGTAACCTGTGACCATCAAGCCGACTTCGTCCATGTGCGCGGCGGCCATCACGCGCGGCGGGACCGCGCCCGTTCTGCGTTTGAGTGCGCACAGGTTGCCCATCGCGTCTATCTGCAACTCATTGACGTGCTGATGAATGTGGCGCGCGATGATGTTGCGCACCGCGTCTTCTGCGTCGGAAATGCCATTTGCCTCGGAGAGTTCGCGCAGCACTTCGATCATGCGTCACCCCCATCGAAATCGGGCAGTTGATAGGCGATGGTGTCCATAAAGTCCGGCTCCAGACTGGCGATAAACGCTGCCATCAGACGCCCCGTGCGCCGGATGTCGCGCAGATCGACGATCTCGCTGGGCGAGTGCATGTTGCGCAGGGGAATACTGAGCAGAATTGTCGGGACTCCGGTGCGGTTCACCTGGATCGCCCAAGCATCCGTGCCCGTGTTGCCGGGCAGCGGCTCGACATGCAGCGGCACGTCCTGTTGTTCCGCGCAATCGCGCATCGCGCGCACCAGCTTGGGATGTGAGTTTGGCCCTCGGCTGATCGTCGGCCCCGCGCCAAGTTTAAAACTCTCATCCTCACCCACGCCGCGCTGCGCGCCATACGTGCCGTCGATCACGATGGCGATGTCCGGCGCGACCTTGTAAGCAGCCGCCCCCGCGCCCTGGCCGAATGTTTCCTCTTGCGCTGACGCTACCGCGACCACATCCCAACACTGCGCGCGAAAGCTCAATTCGTAGAGACACAGCGTCACCGCCGCGACCGAGGCACGGTTATCAAGCGACTTGGCGGCGAAGCGGTCGCCCTTGAGGTCTACCGGCGGCGCGTCAAAGGTGATGATATCGCCTACGCGCACCAAGCGCGCCACATCCTCGGCGGGCAGCCCCACATCGATCCACAGATCAGCGCCAGCGGGATACTTTTTGCGGCTGCGGCTCATGTGCGGCGGCGCGGCTCCGAACACACCCCGCAGCGTCTCCCGACCATGTACCCGCACTGGTTGGTGCAACAGCGACCGGTAATCGATGCCGCCGAGTTTTTCGGTGCGGATGAAACCGTCTACGATTTCCGACACGATCAGTCCGATCTCGTCCATGTGCGCGCAGAGCATCACACGCGGGCGCGGAACCGGGCCTGTGCCGTGCAGAGTCGCGATCAGACTGCCCAGACCATCGGTGTCGAACTCATCTACGAGATCGTCCCAGGTGGCACGGATCGCTTCCCGTACGGGCGCTTCGTGCCCAGAGGGGGCATGGATCGCGCAGAGGGTATTGAGATGTTGTTTCAGATCAAAGGGCATGAGCGCCTGGTCTTTCGGTGCAATGTGCAGTGCGCTGTGTTGTGTGCTATGCGGTACGTCGCCGCGCGCTTACGATGATCCGTTCCCGTTATCCAACGTGGGCAGCGTTTCCGGCGTCGGCGAGGGCGGCGGCGGGTCCGTCGGTGGTGGTGGATCAGTCGGCGGCGGATCGGTGGGCAACGGTGCGTCGGTGTTCGTTGGGACCGGCGTGTCGGTGGGCAATGGTGCGTCGGTGTTCGTCGGGGCCGGGGTAAATGTCGGCGCGAGTGTCGAGGTTGGCACGCCGGTCAACGTTGGAGCCAGCGTCCCGGTCGGGATCGGCGTCCAGGTGGCGAACGGCGTATTGGTCGCGACGAAGAAGGGCGTATCGGAGGGTATATACAATTGTCCCGGCGTCGGCGAGAGGCCCATCCCCGGCGGCGTGAACGTGAACGTCGCGAAGGGCGTTATTGTCGGCTGGACCAGCGGAGCCTGCGTCGCACCACCCAATGTCGCGCTGGTAGGCACAGCACTGGGATCGCTGTCCGACTCGCTGCCGGGCGCATACGCCAACATCACCACGCCCAGGCAGTAGCACGGGATAGTCAGCACGATAATCGCCAGCAGCAGCAAGCGTGTCGATTGGATGCGATCGGATGGCTCTGCAAGAAAGTCGAACATCGGCGTTATATCCCGGTGACTGAATAGTCCGCGAACGAGACACAGTAGTCAGTAATCAGTGTTCAGTTAACGCGCATGACCAGAATCCGGCATTCCTCACCGAATATCCAGCCACACCGCCGTCCCTAGTAGTTCCGCCATGACATACGCGGCATGGTGTGCCGGGGTGTCGTATTCGGTCAAACGCAACAGGCGGCGGCCTGGTATGTGTTGGCGGCTGCGTGTCGTATCCCAGGCCCGCGATTGGCCCTCCACGCGTTCCAATGTCGCAATGTCGTAAAATCGTGTGCCGTCCGACAAATGCAACCAGACTTCCTGGCTAATCGCGGTGTGATCCTGCTTACGCCGCAATCCTTGCGGGCGTGCAGGTGTCTGCGATACCAACACGTAAGCGATCTGGTTAAATGGCACACGCCAGCAGACCTGTCCGGTAAAGCGCCGCCGTTTCTGGACTTCATACGTCGTTGTGTCGATCACCGTCGCTGTTGCGAGCAGCAGTTGCCCCAAATAGAACAGCGACGATAACACCAAAAAGACCGCCACGATGACGCCCATCCAGGGCAGCCAGGCGGGTTTCACCGCCGCGAGTCCGCTGGTCTAACTGCCAACACCGAGCAGCAAATAGAATCCCGCCAGCACCAGCAGCCCCACCACGCGCAACACGCCCATCCAGACCCAGCGTGACCGGCGTGTCCACGCCAGCCCGCGTGGATTGCGCCGCAGTACCCAGTCCTCAAAAGCAAAGGGGGGGGACGCGAGCGCAAGGTCTGGTTTCTTCGCGAGTGCTGGGTCCGCGACCTCAGGCACAGGGGCGGCGGCGGGCGCTTGAGCAGGAATCGCTTGTGATACAGGCATATCCATCGGCGTAGTGGCTTGCATCGGTTGTGTATCACCATGCACGGGCGGCGGCTCTACCTGTGGGGTGATCACATGCAACGGGCGCGCGATGATCTGCGCGAGGGTTTGTCCCGCTTGCTTCGCAGCAGCCATATGATCGTGTGCCGCGCCGCTGGGCCAACTCGCGAGGCTGCACCACCGCACCCGGAAATTACTCTCTGGCTGCGCGGCCAACAGCAAGCCCAAATGCCAGGTGTTAGTTTCCGGGGCCCAACCCACGACTACGCGTGCCACATCCGCCGGAGCGAGCGCCGTGCGGGATAGCTTCCGCGCCCGCGCAAACGATGCCGTATAGCGAATTTGCTGTGTCGTGGCTTCGAGCAGCGCAACACGCCTTCCTGGTTGATCAGGACGCTGTACGCCGTTGTATAACCGCCAGGTGTGAGGGCTGAGATCAATCGAGATGTTGTGAGCCGCGCGAAGGGTGTGCATAACACTGGATGAATTCTGCATGTGAGTTTCCGAACAATGGCAACCGATATCACACTATTGTAACAGGCACGCGCGGAAAGTCTACCGCAGGCCGTGCGTAAACCCAACCTCACCCTTCGACATGACCGCAGATCACGAGAATCTTTTCCCATCAAGCCTTTATGCGCCCCTATCCTGCTTTATGCGCGCGTAGGGGCGCTGCTCTGCCGCGCCCAGGTACGGCTACGAGAACAATGGGCGCAGTAGAATAGCGTTCCTACCCTGCGTCTGCGTCGTCCAATGCCCCCGCGTGATGCGCTTCGACCATGCGCAGCACGTCCGGCAGCGCCTCAAACGCGCGCGGACGCGCCAACCGGTACACTGGAACCTGTGCCGCGAGACGTGCGATCAACGGGAAATGGTGCGCGGCGGCAGCGGCAGTTTCCGGCCAGCGTGCCAGATAGGTGTGACGCAGCAATTCCACGAACACCTGATCCGGCGGCAGCGGCGTGATCGAGGGTTCGGGGGCGGTATCCAGCACATAGAGTCCGGCTAACGGGACCGGCTGCGTCGGCACAGCCTGGGGTGTGGACCAGTAGCGTTTGTCCACCGCCGGATGCACCAACGGCAGTGTGCCGGCAGTGTCACCTAACGCGGCGATGGCATCCGGCCACAGGCGCAAATGGGCGATCCCTGGCAGTGCCTCCGGCACATGTGTAGACTCCGCCACGTCTATACGCACATCCAATGCGGTAATGTCATCAGCAAGCAGCGGATAACCTCGGTGCGCCAGTGCCGCCGCCAACACGGATTTGCCCATGCCTTTCCAACCCATAAAACCGACCGCGCCCTGACTCAACACGACGGTGCTGGCGTGCAGCACCAGATACCCGCGTTGGCTGAGCGCCATCCCCAGGATCGACCCCAGGAGCAGCGGGCGGATGTCAGCTTCGTTGGTTCCGGGTAGTGGATCAATGGTGATCGTGTGTCCGTGTCGCACCGCATAACTGCCCACCTGGGGATAAAAAAATAGCGCCTCAGCAGGCGTGTAGTGGAGTAAATGCTGTTGTGCGGTGGCGGGATCAACGTCGTGTGTGCCATAACGCACAGTGATATCGCCCGTTGACGCATCCGGTGGGGCCACCGAGGCCAGTTCAGGCAGTGGAAACGCGCAGGATAGGGTAAGGCCGAAAAGTCGATAACAGTAGCTCATCGGGATATCCTGCACTGGTGTGGAGCGGGTAGATTATGGGCACAGCAGGTTCACAAACCAGGAGGCAAACAGTCCCCCCGACGCGCCGACGCCGCAAGTATTGGTGTTCGAATCGCGGGACCAGTTCATATACCACGCATACGTTCCTTGCTGGCAATTGTACCCTGCGATCAACGTGCCCGTGAGTGCTGTCCCCGGCGCACACGTTGCGTCGCTGCACAACTGCACGGCGATGGTCACGGGCATAGACAGGGGAAACGCAGCGGGCAAATGCTGTCCGAACACGAAATCGTGTTGGTTCATCAGGTACATCGTGAACGGTCCACCGGGGCCGGCGGGTGTCTGGGTGAAACGCTGTGTCATATACGGCTGGAAGGCGGTATTGAGTACCATCGCCTCGAAGGTGTAGGCCGAGGTGGTATCCAGATTTTCAATCATCAGCGGAAGCTGCGTCTCATTCGGAAAACAGCCGGGTACAATCGGGTCGCCGGTGTAATAAAGACGCTCTGTACCGTTATAGGCCGCACTTGGCGCATGGTTCAGCGCCCCCTCCAGCACTAACAACAGCACCAGCAGTAGCATCATATAGCGCCTGGAACTCATTGTTTGTATATCCTAAGTTGCTTGGTGAACAGAA
>CBEVZO010000120.1:0-8311 GCA_965554365.1 uncultured Anaerolineae bacterium | reverse complement strand
AACACGATTGAATTCGCGCTGCGCGAGAACAACACGGGCTACTTCCCGCGTGGCATTGTGTTGATGACCCGCGCGCTGCGCACCTGGTTGCATGGCGGTGATCCGCTCGCGCCATTGGCGTTTGAGGGACCGCTGAGCGCGCTCAAGACACAGTTGGCGGTGGATGATCGCTATTTTGAAGGGCTGATTCAGCGGTATCTGTTGGACAACCCGCACCGGGCGACTGTGAATCTCACGCCTGACCCGGATCGACAGGCGCAATTGGATGCTGCTGAGCGTGCGCGCTTGGCGGAGGCGCGTGCCGTGATGGGCGAAGCCGACGTGCAGCAGGTGATCGACGACGCGCGTGCGCTCAAGAAACTTCAAGAGACTCCAGATTCGCCAGAGGCATTGGCGACGATCCCTGTACTCAAGCGGGATGATCTCGACAAGGAAACCAAGACAATCCCGTTAGGGGTCAGTGATGTGCATGGCGCGGAGCTGCTCTATCACGATCTGTTCACCAATGGGATCGTGTATCTCGACCTCGGCTTCAACCTGCATACGCTGCCGCAGGCCTATGTGCCGTATATGGGCGTGTTCGGGCGTGTGCTATTAGAGATGGGGACCGAGACAGAGGATTATGTCAAGCTGTCACAGCGCATCGGGCGTACCACCGGGGGCATTTATCCGGGTGCGTACAGCGCGATGCCGTTGGGCGCGTCACAAGCGACGGCATGGAGTATGCTACGCGGTAAAGCAATGGTCGCACGGATGCCTGATCTACTGGCAATCTTGCGGGATGTGCTGCTGACGGCTAAGCTGGATAATCAGGAGCGTTTCCGCCAGATTGTGTTGGAAGCCAAAGCGATGCGTGAGGCGAGTCTTGTTCCGCGTGGGCATGGCGTGATCCGGTCGCGGTTGCAGTCGTATCTCAACGAGGCGGATTGGGTCGGCGAGCAGATCGGCGGCGTGAGTTATCTGCTGTTTTTGCGCCAGCTTGCGGACGCCGTAGAAAACGATTGGCCCAGTGTGTTAGCGCGCCTGGAAGACATTCGCGCGCTGCTGCTCAACCGGCAAGCGATGGTGTGCAACGTCACGCTGGATGCTGAAAACTGGACGCAAGTCCAGCCGTTGGTCGCGGACTTTATCGCCGGGTTGCCGGGCGCTGATCCCGTACTGCATCAGTGGTCGCCCGCGTTGGAGCCGGTCAACGAGGGTTTGACCATCCCCGCGCAGGTGAACTATGTAGGTCAGGGCGCGGACCTCTACACGCTCGGTTATACGCCGCACGGATCGATCATCCCGATTCTCAATTACCTGGATACCACCTGGTTGTGGGAACGGGTGCGCGTGCATGGCGGCGCTTACGGTGGCTTCGTAACGTTTAGCTGGAACTCCGGCGCGCTGGCGTTTTTGTCGTATCGTGATCCGAACCTGCTAGGCACGCTGGAAAACTATCGCCTGACCGGGAAATTCCTGCGCGAACTGGAACTGAGCCAGGAAGAACTGACCAAAGCGATCATCGGCGCGATTGGGCTGTTGGATGTATACCAACTGCCCGATGCGAAGGGCTATACGTCCATGACGCGCCACCTCACCGGTTGGACCGACGCGCTACGTCAGGCGCGGCGCACGGAGGTGCTGACCACGACCGTTGAAGACTTCCAGCGTTTCGGTGAGGTGTTGGATCAGGTGGCGGTACACGGCGGGGTGACGGTGCTTGGGGCGTCAGATGCTATTGCGGGGGCGAATGCTGAGCGCGGCGATGACTGGCTCAAGGTTGTGAAGGTGTTGTAACGCTCACGGCGACATCAACAGCGATACTAACGAACACTGCGGACGATTTACTAACGCCGCAGTGTTTGTTGTGCGTATCAAGCGTATCAAAACAAATGTTTTTTTTAAATCCGCAAACCTTGCTACAATGACCCTGTTTCTGAATCTTTTTCAAGGAGGGTGATTAATGTTGAAGCGGTTAGTGATCGTGATGGCGCTGCTTGCGGTGTTGGTAGGCGGTTTGCTGCCCGTAACGCAGTCTGCGGTGCAGGCCCAAGGCGCGGTGGTGATTTACGCCCCAGAAGCATCCATTGAACTCGTGACGGCGTTGGCGGAGGGTTTTGCGGCCCAGGCTGATGTCGCGTTTGAGGTGCTGGTGAACGATGGAAACGTTGATTTTGCCAGCGCGGACGTGGTCTTTGCCAATGATTTTGAGCGCGATTTGCCGATTGAATTCGAATGTGGCGTGATCAGTATGCCCTACGTGGTGCTGCCGGACCTCGGTGCGCGTTATCTCGCCAGCGAGGACTGCGGTGATTATGTCGCGCCGGATACGCCCATGAAAGTGGACTTCCTCACGTTCGCGGTTTCCGCCGCCGGACAGCAGATCGCGATTAACCTCGGCCTGCTGCCGGACAGTGTCACCGTGACGGACCAGGGGGGCGTGTCGGTGACTGTGCCGCAGCCGGTGCGCGGAATCGTCAGCGCGTATGGTGTAGCGACATACTATGTGTATACAGTAGGTGCGGGTGATACTCTCCTGGCGGCGAGTTACATCGGCGTGCGCGGTCCCGCCGCTCAGGATGCTATGCGGCGTGTGGACCCCGATTTTGACGACCTCTTCAACGCCGTGTCAGTCATGAGCCAGAAGGAACTTAATATCGAGGAAATGGCGGCATTGGGGCCAGACCTTGTGCTTGCCAGTGCGCGCACCCAGTGGCTTGACACGGCGGGCGAACTCGGCATTCCCGTGCTGCGTTTTGAGGGTGAATCGCCCACACTACTCAAGGAGTCAATGCTGCTGATCGGTGCAGTCCTGGGGCCGAATGCGGTGTACCAGGCGCAGCAGTTTAACGTCTACTACGATGCGCAGTTGGCCGTGATCGCGACGCAGGTGGCGGAAGTGGACGCAACGCAGCGTGTGTATTTCTCTGGCACAGAGCCGCTGCGCACCGCCAGCGGAGAAATGTACCAGACCGCAATGATCGCACTCGCGGGCGGCGAATCGGTTAGCGCGGATTTGGCGGGTTTCTGGAATGATGTCAACTTAGAGCAGGTACTCGTCTGGAATCCGGATGTAATCTTCGTGCCGACCTACGGCGGCGCGAACGTCGAAGCGTTTACGGAGCCGGATGAATGGGGTATCATCCCGGCGGTGGAAGCCGGGCACGTATACCAGTTGCCGAGTTTCATCTCGCCCTGGGATACGCCGCTGCCTGATTCGATTCTGGGCATCATGTGGATGGCGGAAATACTCTATCCAGAGCAGATTGATCTCGACTGCCTCGCCCAGACGGAGTACTTCTACAATACATTCTACGGCTACGCGATCAGCGCCGACGAAACCCAACGGTTGTGTGAATAATGCAAATTCGGCAGCGGCAAATTGTATATCTGATCATTTTGCTGCTGCCGTTTCCTGTGGCAGTGGTTGCTATCGGTGCAGGTCGCTACGAGATTCCGCCGCGCGAGGTGTTCAACGCGCTATATGACTATGTGGTCCATAGCCGCGACGCGGACTTTGACGCGGATATTATGTTCAATGTCGTGACGCGTATCCGGCTGCCACGCATCATAGCCGCGATGCTTATCGGCGCGAATCTCGCGGTCACAGGGGCCGCGTTCCAGGGGATTTTTCGGAATCCCCTGGTTGATTCTAACATCCTGGGCGTCACGTCCGGCGCGGGGTTTGGCGCGGCGTTGATGCTGCTCCTCTACCCACAACCGGCGGCAGTGCAGCTTTCGGCGTTCGTGTTTGGACTCGTGGCGGTGCTGGCCGCGTTCATGGTCAGCCGTCTGTACTTCAGTGCGCCGATGCTGGTGCTGACGTTGGTCGGGATTCTCGTCGGATCGTTCTTCGGTTCCCTCACGTCATTGCTCAAGTACATTGCCGATCCGCTGGACAGCCTGCCCGCGATCACCTATTGGTTGTTGGGAAGCCTCACCGCTGTGACGCGTGATGATATCCCCGCGCTGCTGGCGGTTTCGTTGGTAGGGATGGTGATCTTGTGGGCCGTGCGCTGGCGGCTGAACGTGCTTTCTCTGGGCGATAACGAAGCACAGGCCTTGGGACTCAATCCCGCACGGCTGAAACTGGTGATTATCCTGACCAGCGCGCTCATGACGGCGCTGGCGGTGTCGGTCGGTGGTGTGATTGGTTGGGTCGGTCTTGTGATTCCGCACGCCGCACGCACGTTGGTGGGGCCGGATCACCAACGTCTGATCCCGGCATCGATGGCCTTGGGCGCGACATTCTTGCTGATTCTTGACACGGTTGCGCGTGCGCAATGGGAGTTTGAGGTGCCGATAGGGGTCTTGACAGGTATTATTGGTGTTCCCCTCCTGTTAGTGATCCTCCGCGTGAACAAAACGGGGTGGCAGTGATGGCGGGCGCGATCTTACAGGGGGCGGCGCTGCGTTACAGTTACCGGCGTGGGCAGCCGGTGCTGCACGGTGTGAACGTGTCGTTGGCTGCGCATACCGTGTTGTATATGTTGGGGCACAACGGTTGCGGCAAAACGACCTTATTGGAATTGCTTGGCGGGGTGCGTACTCCACAGTCGGGCACGGTGCAGCTTAACGGAACCGACGTATACCGGCTTCCGGCGCATGTGCGCGCGCAGCAGATCGGACTTGTGCCGCAAACGCACACACCGGTATTTGCCTACGATGTGCGCGAAGTTGTCACGATGGGACGCACGCCGTACCTGGGTTTTCTGGGCACACCAAGCAGCGCAGATCGTAACATTGTGGAACAGGCACTTGAGCGCGTGGGGCTGCTTGATCTCGCGGCGCGTCCGTATACCGAACTCAGCGGCGGTGAGCGCCAACTGGTATTGATCGCGCGTGGATTGGCGCAGCAGACCGAGGTGCTGCTGCTCGACGAACCGACTGCGCACCTCGATCCTCGTAACCAACGTATCGTGCTGGAAACTGTATCGCAGCTCGCAGCGGAACAGCGTGTGTCATTCGTGATTTCCTCGCATAATCCTAACAGCGCATTGCTGTATGCCGATCAGGTGCTTGTGATCAAAAATGGACAGGTCGTGGTGTCCGGCCTGCCGCACGATGTGCTGACCGAAGAAACGTTATCCCAGTCTTACGACATGCCGGTTGAAGTCGTATATAATCAGGACCGCGTCGCACGGGCGATTGTGCCCCGCCGCGATAGTCATTGGACTTGAGCGAAGCACCACGCGGAAGTGAAGCGATTGATGGCCGAACAAGCACACGCCACTACAGCTACCACGACTACCCCGAATTGGCAGCCGTATGCCGCGTTGGTGATCGGGTTGTTCGCCGTTTCCACAGCGGCGATCTTCATCCGGCTGGCGCAGGCTGATCACGCGCCGTCATTGGTGTTGGCGGCGGCACGACTCTGTGTGGCGTCGCTGATTCTGACGCCCGTTGTACTGCGTCGTCACCGTCACGAACTGCGTGATCTGAGTGTCTCTGACCTCAAGTGGGCACTGGCATCCGGGTTGGTGTTGGGATTGCATTTCGCGACCTGGATCACGTCGCTGGAATTCACCGCCGTTGTGAACAGCGTGACACTTGTCACTACGAATCCGCTGTGGGTGGCGTTGCTTGCGCCGTTCGTGCTGGGTGAAAAGCTGGATCGTTGGGTGATCATCGGGCTGGTGTGCGCGATGGGCGGCGGGATTCTCGTGGGCCTGAGCGGCGAGGTGGGCGAACCACCCAACCGTCACGATCCGCTGCTGGGTAATGGGCTGGCGCTGGTTGGCGCGGTCATGGCGGCGATTTATTTCGTTATCGGGCGGCGGCTGCGCGCGCGGCTGAGCCTGATGCTCTATATCTGGTTGGTGTATAGTGCAGCGGCGTTGGTGTTGATTCCCCTCGTCATCGCGGCAGGCGAGCCGGTCACGGGTTTTCCTGCGCAAACATATCTCTGGATGCTGCTAATGGGGTTGGTCCCGCAGTTGATCGGGCATTCGTCGTTCAACTACGCGTTGGGCTTTTTCCCGGCGGCGTATGTGAGCCTGGTGATACTGGTGGAGCCGGTCGGCAGTGGGTTGTTGGCGATCATCTTTCTGAATGAATGGCCGGTGCTGCTGCAACTGATCGGGGCCACGTTGATTTTGTTGGGCATCGCTATTGCCAGTCGCGAAAATCGTCTCTCGCAAGTATCTGTCGGCGACTGAGGTTCATTACGGAAACAGGATAAAGATTGTTATGGATGGCATTTTTGGCGTTGGGATTATGGAAATGATCCTCGTGGTTCTGGTGTTATTCATCGTCGGTGGGCCGGAGAATACGGTGAAGTGGGCGGGCCAGTTGGGGCGCTGGATAGGTGCGATCCGTGCCGAACTCCGTAAGATATGGTATGAGATCGAAGCGGATATGGATGACGAAACGAAAGAGTTCGTACGTGAGGTACGGACGGCGGCGAACGACGTGCGCAGCGTACAGCAAACGTCCCGCAATATGGTGCGCGAGTCACTGCAACTGATCGAGGGAGCGGATGCCAAATCCTCGCAATCCGCCACAACCAACACTACCCCGGATACGTCTGCGCAGGGTGATGCGGATGGTCCGGGTAAAAAACAGTATCCCGCGTGGCTGCCGCCGGAAGAATGATCACTCCCTGTGTCATAGCGTGTTGTAGTGTATTAATCCTCGTTTTTTGCTCCAGACGGTCATATTTCCTCGTATAGTGTGCCCCAACTGGGGTTGCTATATCATGCTGATTCGACATATAATGTACGTTACATCCGATTAATCCTATTTATCAGAGGATTTGGTTGATGGTGCATTATCTGCCATTAGGGGCGAACCGTATGCCGTATGTTGAGTTAGGCTCTGAAATTCTGCGTTACATCATCGAAAACAAGGTGCAACCCGGCGAGCGTTTGCCGACAATCAACGAACTCGGTGAGGAACTTGGCGTCAGCGTGAGCAAGGTGCGTGAAGAACTGGCAGTGGCGCGTGCGTTGGGCCATGTCCAGATCAAGCCGCGCCTGGGGATGCTGGTGCAGCCGTTTGATTTTGCACCGGCGACGGCGCTCAGTGTGTTGTATGCGCTCGGCCTGGATCGCACGCGCTTCCAGGACTTTTCAGAGCTGCGCAAAAGTGTCGAACTCAGCTTTTGGCACGAGGCGGTGGCGCTGCTTACGCCTGACGATATTGCGCTACTGCGCGACCTGGTCCGGCAAGCGCGCACTAAGCTGACGCAAGTGCCGATTGAAGTGCCCTTCCAGGCACACCGCCAACTGCATCTGATGTTTTTCAAGCACCTGCAAAACCCGTTTGTACAAGGGATTTTGGAGGCGTATTGGACGGCGTACAAGGCATTTGGATTGGCACTCTATGCGGACCTTTCATATCACCGCGAGGTGTGGGATTATCACGAGCGTATGGTGGAGTGTGTGGCACGAGGAGATTTTGACGCGGCGCATCGGGCGTTGCACGAGCATATGCAGCTTTTGCGGTATCTGCCGGAGCATCACAACACTGATGGGCGCGCCTCCAAGTCTTCAGAAAGGTCATCGTCTATCCGATCATTTTTCGAATAAGTCGCACGACCAAGAGTTTTTTGTTTCATCTGTAGCAGCAAACGTGCTAGCAGTAGTATTTTAGGAGTGTAATCACGTATGAGCGATGTTCAAACCTCCCCCTTGCAAAGCGTGCTGGGTGATCGCGACCCCATCGTGAATGATTTTCAGATCATGCTCGCCACGGTCAACGGGTCGGGCAGTCAGACGGCGAACACGACGATTCTGCGCGCGATTTTCCGTATGGGTGTGCCGGTCAGCGGGAAGAACATTTTCCCGTCGAACATTCAGGGTTTGCCCACCTGGTTCACGATCCGTGTGAGCAAAGATGGGTATCTCGCCCGGCTGGATGACTACCATATTCTGATCGCCATGAACAAAACGACGATCCAGGATGATATCGCCAAGCTCTCCAGCGGCGGTATGTGCCTGTATCCCGTTGAGTGGAAGATCAAACAGGATCGGGATGATGTTGTGTATTACCCGATGCCGGTCAAGGAATTGATCGCCAATGCCGATGTGCCCAAGAAGCTGGAATCGTATGTGCAGAACATGGTTTATGTCGGTACGCTGGCTACCGTGTTGGATATTGATCTGGACGAGATCGCGTTCGCGCTGGACTTCCATTTCGGCGGCAAGACTAAGCCGATTGAGTTGAATATGCAGGTGGTCCGCGCGGCATACGACTGGGCGCAAGATAATCTTGCCAAAGTCGATCCTTATGCTGTGGAACGCATGAAAGAAACCGAGGACATGCTGTTGTTGGACGGTAATGCAGCGGGGGCGTTGGGCGCGGTTTTCGGTGGCGTGACGTTCATTGC
>CBEVZO010000119.1:0-8320 GCA_965554365.1 uncultured Anaerolineae bacterium | reverse complement strand
CCTGCGCCAGTGTGCGCTTGACCGGAATCAGATCGGATTTGGGATACACGCGTGCCTTGCGCCCTTCGAGTTCTAGCAGCTTCTGCCGGATGTCGTGCGGATGTGATGTGGACTTGCCACTGACCCCGTGATCGCCAAACGGCGACCCAAGCAGCGTGATCCAATCGGCTGCCAGTGAGTTACTTTGTAGTGCGGCATCCTCGACCCGGCGCACACTGCCCCAACAGATGCTGCCAGAGTGGAACACATTCGGTAGCGGCGCGTGAAACAGCGGCGTGTCGAGCTTCGTTGGGCGAGCCTTGACCGCATACACCTGGTACTGCGGATTCTTGTTTTCGGTCGTCGTGCGGATGAGCAGCAGCGGTGGCAGCGGCACACGCAGTGGGGCATCCGAGCCTTCGAGGAACAGCCCCGTTTTCTGTGCGCGGCGAAACTCCACCACCACACGCTTGACACCATCCTGCCGCACCAGCAATGTTTCTTCCGTGAGCAACCCGGTGTCGAAGATCACTTTCGCGGCGAGCGCCAGCGCGATCTGCTCCGGATCGACCGGATACTCCGTCACGGCGTCACCATCGCGTTTACGCAGCAGCACGCCGTAGCTGTAGAACTCAAGCGTCAGACTCGGTTGTTCTTGCAGTGCCGCCGTCAAGCGCGGGCCAGCAAAGTCGAGGGGGATCATGGTCTTCTGTCTCCTGTGGTTGTTGTGCGAAAAAACGACATAAGCGCTGAATGTTGTCTTGCAGCGCCTGGGTGATATGTGGATCGGATTGCACCAGTGCGAGTCCGGCCTGTGCCGCCGTGAAAATCTCGTCCGCTTCCTGCATAATCGCTGTCGCGAAGTCCACGTGGTCCGGCTCCCACGCCAGCGGCTGATACTCCGCCATCGTGTCGTAGTCCAGATCGATGCACGAATTCCCCGTGCAGGAAAACAGCCACCCGAGCAACCACCCTACCTGCTGGTAGCGTTCGTCGGGATGCTCAATCAAGCTCTCCGTGATCCGGTGCGCGGCGGTATATGCATGATCTGGCACATCGACCGGGTACTCATCGCGCAGCTGAATGCCAAACATTCGCACCACCGGCACGATAGCAGGATGTTGCGTGAAAAAGTCGGGATCGTGCAACGTCGCGCCATACGCAGGCAGTGGAATACCCCAGACCATCACTTCGAGGTTGTCTATCGGGAAACCAAGCGCGGAGATTTCAGCGCAGATCAGACAGTCGAGGTCGTCCACCGTCGCGCCGTGATGCAGCGCATTCACCGCCAGCGCATACACCGCGGGAAACGCACGCCGCACCACATCCAGCGCCAACGCGACCTCATCATCGTCGTCTGTCTCATTCCAGAATGGGTCAAAGCAGACCACCGCCTGCGCCAGACACAGCAATGGGTCGGCGCGCAGCCCGGCAGCGAGAAACCTGTGTACATCCAACAAACTGGTCATATTCCGAACTCCAGTATCGCTACCGACACAAGGGGCACGGGCGCGAGATGTCGCAGCTGGTATGCCGCCGCCTTGCAACTTTCGGTGTAAGCAACCAACTCAGTGACCGCGTCCCGCAGCTTTTCGCGCGGGATCGCCCCTGGAACAAACTGGGGACTCCCCTGCTTGAGCAAGGCCATCCCCAGCAGTTCCACCGGTGGAGTGGCGGCCAGACACGCGCGCAGATTGTCGTGCGTCAAGCCCAACATCGCCTATCCTTTGCGGCCCGGCTGGGGCAAAAACTCGACAATGCGCAGGCCATCTTGCTCGCGCTCGCGGATGGTGGCGTGCGCCACTTCAGGATAGGTGCGTTTGAGGATGTCGCGCACCTGTTCGTTGGTCAGTCCCACCATCGTTTCATCTTCGACGATGCGGGTCGCGCCGGTCTTGAACACACGCGGAGTCGGGTTGGTTTCGTTCGTCATGATCTGAGTCCTTTCAGGTTGGATGTTTTGCGATATGTGGGGCTAAATCAGGCCAGGTTGTTTGGTGGTATTGGCCACCTCTAGAACTTCTGCGGCGTCCTGCTTGTCTTCAGATGCTGGTGGGTCTTGTACACCGTTGTCTTCGGCAGAATCGTCTTGCGGTGCATCGGTTTTATCTTCGGCGGCATCGGGATTGACCTGCACAAACTGTTCCAGCTTGAATAACACGTTCAGTTCCTTGTCAGTCAGCCCGTCCAGTCTGCGCAGCACTGCTGATGCATCATTGACGCCAATTGGCGTCTTGCCATCCCACAATTCGCTGTCGAGCAGCCGCCCGGCTACCTTCAACGCCTGCTCCTGCACAGCTACATCCGTCTCACTGCCGGTGATTTGCAGGCAGCGTGCCGGGATCGCAGTCGTGCCTTTCTTCTTTTTCTTTTTCGTGGGTATCTGGAGCATCGGCTCCGGCGGTTCGGGTGGAGGGGCAGATTCGGTCGTTGTCTTACGCGCGGGTTCATCGGGGATGACCGGCGGATCGCTTTCAACAACTGCAAGCGCGGCCACTGCCTGCTGGATCACAGATGTGAAGTCCATGTCCGGTGTATAGGCAAACTGGCTCATGTGCGCCAGATCGCCGTGTTGGATGAGCAGCGCGCCTTCGCCCACCGAATCAGGCAAGGTCAAAGTGATGACCGTCGGGGGTAGTGTTTGTGTCTTCTTGGGCATGGTATTTATCCTTCTCTACTCGGGGTAAATCGATAAGTGAGTCAACCATCTTTTACCATCAGTCCGTCGTAATCCGACGGACGCAGTGCCAGTGTTTGGCAGAGGTCTTTGAGCAGCATTGATCCGCACCGAAAGCAGTGGCCATAGCCTGTGCGTGCATTGAAACCAAACGACACGTGATGATCATTATGACGATGATGCTGAGGAAACGGACACGGCCCGCTCACCCAATCACCGGAACGCCGGTAGCCTTGTTCAAGCAGGGTGTTCGTCACAGCAGTGAGCAAAGCCGGATTCAATGTGTAGTCGGAATGGAGATAGTGAGAATTCGAGGGTGTTCGGGAACGGGATCGTGGCAGCGCACGGCGTTTTTCTGGCAGGGCGAAGTCAGCCAGCGTATAGCGTACATCGCGCAAGACAACAGTTTTGCACAACGCATTACCACGATTCGGTTTGGTGTTGTGACTACCGACCAACCTCAAACTCTGCGCGGGGCTGAGTCTGTCACCACCCAGCTTGGTAGCCAGGGCGTGCAATAGCTGACGGGCACGAGTGTAGTCGGTGAGCAAGTTCTTTAGCCACCAATAAGCGTGGAAACCCCTACCTGTAAACGTAATGCATGATGGAGTTGGCGAGGTCATTTGCAACCGAGTCAGTGTTTCGGTCGAGGGGTCATCCACATCGACGAATAACGCAGGCAGCGCAAGCAGGTCGTCTTGCCCACCGCGCCGCCAGCGTCCGAGGTTTGCCTTGCGAGTCGCAATCGCTACATATGCACCCCACCCTTGCCGGTTGGTACCGATCAAGCGCTCCAATCCATCAGTCAAGCCTGCCAGATCACCGACCGGGATGTAGCGCGACGGTGTGGCATGTTGTCCATCCGGATGGATCGCGGTCAGTGTGATATAACCCTGCTCACACGAGGCAAACAGGGCTGCCAGGAACGTCATTGTGTCGGCCCGCATGATGCACTGCCTCTATCAGTATCAGGAAGCTCTGATGATTTTGCATGGGTCGATCCTTGCGAATATAATGAACTCTGAGAGAGTGGATGGAGGAAGCGATGACAAGAAGGCCGCCAGCGAAGTTTCACTTGAAGCAAAACGAACGGCTGCTAGGCTTGGTCCATATCATCGGCATTGGGGAAATGTTCTGGTATCAGGTTCGCTTCGAGCCAACAGCCTCGTTTGATGAGGTTGCCCCTCTATTCGACAAAGCGATTCAGGCATTGGACTATGATGGACCAGACGATCCAGACGATTTTCATGAGATCTGGGACGAGATCATTGCAAGTGGGGTGGTGTTGGTCCGTGATGATGACCACACCGTGATCGATTGTTTCATACTGCATCTGGATGGCGAGAACTCGCATCTGCGTTATGTGGAACCATCGGAGTTGGAGAGCTAAACCTCACGTCACAATAACCGACGGAACTTCCCCTACACGTAGCTGAAACCAACGCGTCGGGGTATACAGCGCACCACCTAGAACAACGTCAACTGTCGCACTTCGGGTATCTCCTCGGCAGGCACAGGGTCCGGTTGGCGCGTCGGCCAATCGCGCACCTGGATCGCCTTCTCGTCGGTTTCGGGCGCGTCTAACAAGTCCACCTTGCGTCGCCGCCGGACCTTCTTGCGCGGAGACAACGGCAAAGATTCTTGGGTGAGCTGTCGTGCAGCGCCATCGGATGTCTCGACGACCACACCGCCCAATTCCTCCACGCCGAATTGCACGAGATCATCTTCGCCTTCGTCGTCGTACTCGGGTTCAGATTCAGCCACAAACCACGCACTGTCGGTCGGGTCAGTTTGTTGGGCATGTCGGGCAAAGAGGTCGCGCAGGTCGGTCACACTCTCGTCCTGGTCGATGGCTTTCGCCAACTCGGCCATGAGGTCGCCACCGCCGCTGTTCGCGCCAGTGAGTTCGCTCAACCCGCCCGCGCCGGTTTCGCCGTAGAGCAGGTTCGCTGCCTGCTGCTTGCGCCCGACGAGTTCCACCGCCTGGTGTTCCATTGTGTCGATGTAGTGCGGATAGTACGTTTTACATGGGCGATCTTGAATGATGCGCCATGCCCGACGCGACGCCTGTCCCATCACAAAGAGTGAATAATCCGGTTCAAGAAACACAAGTGTCGGGAAAGCGATCAAATCCAGCCCGGTTTGCACGAGTCTCGGATTGCAGATGAGCACATTTTTCCCTGCATCCAACTGCTGCTGCACCAGGCTCTCGCGGCGATCCGGTTTTACGCTGCTCTTAAGCACATATGGTCGTGCGCCGGGTACATACTCGCGGATGATCTGCTCGATGCGCGGTTGAATGTCGCGTGTCCCGGTTTGACGAAGAAACACGCCAACGTTGCGCCCCTGTGCCAGTTCGTCACGCACCAGTTCAACCAACCATTGCTCTTTGGGATACAGCCGGTCGTCAGCCAAACCCGGCATGTCATGCACCAGGATTTCAATGAACTGGTCACTCTCGCGGTCAAAGCGACGTTTGTGAATAACCTTCTCAGCCCGGAATGGTGCAGTCGGCCAGGCCAGCAGTGTTTGAAGATAACGTCCGAGGAAACTTGCATCGCCCTCCATCCGGCATTGGAACAAGTAAGTGCTCAACTTGTCTTTGGCGCGGTTGTAGTGCAACGTCATGTCGCCATCCATCGGGATGGGTACGGGGATTTCGTCGAAGTCCGGCATGTCGCGCCCGATGTCTTGCAGTCCAACAAACACCGTGTGGTCGATGATCTCCCGCACCAACAGGGGTGAACAGCCTGGTGCTTCTTTCGGTTTGTGCTCAACACGTCGTTTGCCGGTGTAACGTCCACCCTTGTCGTACTCCGGGCGATATTCGACAATCCGTTCGAGCGCGCCCATGTCGCGCACCCACCCGGCCTGATCTTTGATGCCCCAGGGATAGTTCCGCCGCACGCGCGGATTGAAGACAAATTGCAGCCCGTACAATGACGATGCCACGCCGCCATAAAGTGTGCCGGTTAAGCCGACGACTTTTTCAGCAGTCTGCGCCAGCTTCATCATGGCCGCGCCCTGATCGGTGCTGGTTGACTTCGCTTCATGTATCTCATCGCACATGTAGAGATACACGCGGTCTGGAAACACCGTTGAGATGTATTGTGCCAAGGGTGTGCGAGGATTGCGTTTGGGATACTTTTCACCGGGCCTGGGAGCCGAGAATGTGCGCATGAACTGCCACAATGCCCCACCACAAGACGGACACTTCTGCGGTGCGCGCCCCAGCCATTTCTCATCGGCGATGATGGCTTCGCCGTTCTTCTTGCGGGTGATGGTCGCGTTACAGTTGGGGCAAAGTGGAACCTTTGTTGTGAGGATACGCTCGCCGGTCAGGTTTTCCGGTCGCGGTTCGCCATAAGCCCACCGCGCCGTGCGTACCGTGCGCCATTGCACCGCCGGTTCCCAACCCTCGCCCAACTTTGCCATCTCACGCGGAATGATGCCAACCTTGAGCGTCATGGGTAGGTCTGCATCCATAAAGGCGCGCACGTCGTCCACCCGTTTGAGAATTTTGGCGTGTACCCGCACCCCAACGGACTTGGCAGTCATCTCAATTTCGCGCTGCCACTTTCCCGTTAAATGGGGTGGTGCCATGATAATCACGACTTGATCCGGTTTCATGTGGGGCCGTAAGGCAATCGCCAACGTCGCTCCAACGACGGTTTTGCCGACGCCCGGCTCCCCCACGACGATCACGCCTTTGCGGTGTTGTAACGCCGTGTAAGTTGAGGCGACCACGTGCTTTTGGGTTTCGTAGAGCCGGTTGCCTTTGATGCGTACACGGTTGAGGATAGGCGCGAGGTGACCGTAGTCAAAATTGTAGAGGGGCGTGAAGTGATCGTCCAGGTAGTCAAGTAACGCAGACTTGTGCCGCCCGATGAAGTCCACCAACGCCGCATCGCCGCTCATGTCGGTGATCTCGCCTTGCTGGTTCAACAGCGTGATCGTTACCTGCGGGCGTGTGCGGTACACCTCGCGTTCAGTGGTTGCCTCGTCGTCTTCATCAATCTCACTGCTTTCAACCAATTGCTCAACCGGTTCGACTGTGCTGCGCACTGCCGCGCGACCTTCTTCAGTCTGCACGACAATCCCGTTGAATAACCCCGCCGCCAGCACCAGCGCCAACTGCCCGCCGCGTGGCCGCACCACCGGGCGCACATGCTCAATCGGTGGAGGTGGTTCCAACAGCCGTTGAAAGCCTGCGCCAAACTGCGCGCCATCGGCCTGCACCGCTTGTAGTGCAAGTTCCGGCGAGATGACTTTGGGGGCGAATACAAATCGGCGTTTGAAGCGTGGCGGCGGAAACATGTACAGAGGTGTGTCTTGCACAATCAATTCGCGCGGATGGGCTGCGTCTTACAGAATGCGCTGCGCAAACTGGGCTGGTTCGCCTGGTGGTGTGCCTTCCTGTGCAACCACCACGACATGCACGTATTCGTTCAGGTGCAGTCCTGGCAACCGCCACACATCGACCGATTGGCAGCGTTTCGCTAGGAAACTCGCCGCATCCGGCGTGACGTGATGCCCATACACACACCACAACATCCAGCCGCCCGCTTGCAGCCATTTCCAACTGTGCTTGAGCATTGCCAACTCGCGGCGTTTGTCGTCTTTGTTGCCCAAATCCCAGGTGTAGGGTGGATTCAGCCAGATAGCGGGGAAACTGCCCAGTGATGCGCGCAAGGTATGCAAGTCGCCTTGTACGGCTTGAGTAAGTCCGAACAGTGTCTGACATGCAGCTGCACGGTCGGTGTCGAGTTCGTTGGCGTAGGGCATCAACTGCCAGGCTTCGGCTAAGTGGTGTAGGGCCGTGCCTTCACCGGCGCACGGGTCAAGCAGTCGCCCTCCGTCTGGCGCACGCGCAAACAATGACGCAATTGCGGGGAGATATGCGGGCGGAAATTCGTAGAAACCGCCCTTTTCCAGGGATGTTAATCTGGGCACGGTTGTGACCTCCATAAAAACGAAAAAGCCCCGCAGACCGGCGAGCGATCTACGGGGCAGGTTTTTGTGAAATAAGCTTACGGGAGCAAGAGCATACCGGAAGCCAGACCGTTTTGAATGATCCTGGTCCAGGCATCTACATCGAGCGTGACCGAATGCACTGTCGCGCCGCCGTAACACGTACAGCGCTGCACCAGTCGCTCCTGACGACCTTGCTGGACCAGATACGGATGCCAATCGGGAAACACGGCCACTTTGACCAACTTTGAGATGTGATCTCCCAGGATGGCAGTTGCCTGATCCTTACCCGTAAACAGCAGGTATGTGGTGGTCAATTCCGAGTAGACCGGTGCGGTGATCGCTTTGTGGACCAGCCGCAGATGGTCAATGCCAAGCCCGTCAATCTTGCGTTGGAAACGTGTGAACAAGCCCGGTTCAGGTGGTTGTAAGACGATGCTAGCGCCTTTGTCCGGCACGATGCAGGCTTGCTTGCCCTGAGCCAGTTTCGCCCAGACTGCCTCGACCGACGTGGCTGGCCCGGCAATATCGAGATACACCGGTTGGTTGTCGTGCAGCGCCGCCCCGAATACGAAACAGTCGCCCACGACATTCATCCTGCCCACATAGTGCTGCGCAATAAGCTGAGTAGTCATGGTGGCTCTGTTGCAAAAAATGGATGCCGAAATCAAGTAGGCAAAAAGAGGCTAAACA
>CBEVZO010000118.1:0-8326 GCA_965554365.1 uncultured Anaerolineae bacterium | reverse complement strand
CCACCAACGATGACGTCTTCATTGAATGGAGTTGGTATGTGGTACAAGAAGACCTCATGGACCAACACCTGGAACACGCCACCTATGAGGTGACGCTGGACGGGGAACCGCTCGATAACTGGGAACGGTATGATACCACTGTAACACGTGATGACATGGGCCGGTGGATCATCTATTGGTATTATCCTGTAGGCCAGCTATCCCCCGGCACACACGTCGTTGATTACCGCGTGACCTGGGATGAAGCAATTACCGACGGAGAGAATGATTTCGGTCCAGGCACACCCATCGAAACCAATACCGGCAACTGCACCTTTACCGTGACTGACGGCTAACTGCACGAGTACGCCTTATGAGTACGCCTCTAGCCTTTTCGCTGATCTTCAATTTGCTGGCGCTGGCGTTCACCCTCAGCGTTTTGTTGTTGTCATTCTTGTGGCGCAACTGGCGCACAGGCACAGGACGCGCGCTGTTGCAATTCCTGTTCAGCCTGGCATTGCTGCAATCCAGCACGTTGATTACGCATACCGGGTTGCTGGCAGATTTTTCAGAAGGCCTGGTCAAAATCTTCGTGAATCTGGCGAGCCTGAGCTTCTTCCTGGTCAGTCTGGCCTCGCTGATGTTAATCTTGCAGGCGGCCAATGCGCTACAGGCGGCCTGGGACCTGATCTGCCGCATGGGTATCGCGGGACTCGTCATCTTGCAACCGGGCGTCTGGCAACATGGCGTCATCAACCTGCCAGCCCAACTAGACGAAACACTGTTTGGCAGTCCGTATACCAATCTCGGTCAAGCGCTTGCCGTACTTAGTGTCATGTACATTGGATTAACGCTCTTTGCGGGCTGGTACTATTGGCGGCGCATCGATGCCCCGCTGTTGGTGCTGCCCCTGCTACTCATCTCCGTCGTTCAATTAACCTCGCTCACCTTCAGCGATGTGCGCGAATACACGCTCACCGGCGTCCTGGGAGGTATCATCAGCGGTGTGTTGGGCTTTTACCTGATCCTGCGATTAGAACTCACGCCACAATCGCCTCAACTGCACTGGCTAAAAGCCATCACCAACACGGCTATTGGACCGACTCAGTCGCTACCACTACGTGACACATTAACCAACATCGCCGAACAGTTACGGCGCTTGCTCCGCACTGACAGTGTGGCGATCCTGCTAGCAATTGGCCCCGACCGGCTCGAAGTCGTGACGGTAGCGGGCCAGGTGGCGGTGGCGGTGGGACGGCAGATCAGTGTGGGAGAGGGTTTGTCAGGCCGCGTGATGCAGACGCTGCAAACCATGCGCGTAGACGATTACCAGTCATGGAATGGCCGCGCCATTTACTTCGCCGACTTGCCGTACTGCGCCAGCATCAGCGTGCCGCTGATCCACGAAGGTAAACTAATCGGAGTGATCAATGTCCACGAGATCGCGCCCGGTCGCCGCTTTGACGATCAAGATCAGGCGATTTTGGAAATGCTCGCGCCGCAGGTCACGCTATATCTTGCGCAAGCACGTTTGCAGCACAATTTGCACGTCACACAGACCTACTTCAAGACGGTGATGGAACAACACGACGCAGCGATGCTCATCTTTGACGCGGCGGGTATCTTGCGAGAAGTTAACACACACGCTCAAACCTACTTGCAGACTATGTTCGGCCCTGACGCCACCGTGCCCACCGCCATTGAACTCGCCGGACACGCCCAGGATGTGGGACTAACAGAGGCGCTGGTGCAGTGGGCTATCGATCCCACACAGCCGTACACAGTCCAGACCTCCTACGCCGAACTTGGGATACTCACAATACAGTTGCAGGCAATACCCAACACCAACGGAAAAGTATCCGATCTGTTGATGATCATTATGCCCCACGCAGCCGAACATTAACAGGTCGTAAGCCGGTCTTTTCTCAGCGCGGAACTTAACGTATCATTAGGTCAGACTCGCGCCATGCACACGAGGATAATACAATGAGCAACCCTGAGTGGGATGACCTGATTGTACAACTCAAAAACGAAACAGATGCCAAAACACGTCGCGAAGGATATAAGTTGCTGGCCGATGCGCGCGATCCGGCCACGATCCCGGCGCTGCGAGACGCATACATCAACGACGATGACGAAAAAGTAAAAGCCATTGCGCATGATGCCCTGGCACGCTTCAAAGCGATCAAGGAAGGCAAAGCGGGAGGTGGCAGCCAGGTGCTGAGCCTCTTGCTCGGTCTGCTGGTGCTTTCGTTTATCGGTTCTTTGGTGTTGAATGGCATGGCACTGCTGGCGGGTGAGGATGACGACGAAACCGAAGAACCGCCGCCCTTTGTGGCGCTCGTCGTGACGGATCGCAGCGTACTTATGCAAGAGATGAGCGATAAACTCAGAGAACATGATACGCTGGTGTTCAATCTGCGCGGCGAGGTGACAACATACAACGACACCGGTCAGGTGGACTGCACCAGCGTCGATGCGTATACGCTGCCTGAACCTTATGTGTTATCCAACGATGATCGTTCGGTGTACCCTGATTTGCCTATTCTCGAAGCCGAACTCAATACACCGCTGCCCAATTTCGCGGCGACGCTGAATCTGTTGAGTATGGCCTGTCGCAACCCTGAACTTCAGACGAAAAATGTGATTGGCGCATCAACCAAGCTGGGCGAAATCGACCTGCAATTATTCGATATCCGCCAGACACTACAACAGGCCATCGACCACCCCGCGCCAACAATCTTCCCCACAGCGACGCTGCTGCCGCCGACGGATGTTCCACCTACCGCAACGCCTACACCGCCGCCACCAACCGCTGTGGGTGCTATCCCGGAGGCTACAGAAGAAGTCGCAGTTGCACCAACCACCGCGCCTACTGCGGTTGTCGTGCAGGACACGCCAACGCCCACGCTCACGCCGTTGCCCACCGCGACGTTCACACCAGAACCGACGGCTACTCTGCCGCTGCCTGAACTCGACTACCCGGTGCTGTTAGCAAGCCTGAGCAGCCTGTTCCCTGAAGATTTCCTGCTCGATCTGCAAAATCCGTATGGAACCGGGATGTTGGACCAATGGCAGCAAGCAGATAGCCCACGCGGACAAACCACCACCAATTACTGCACCCTAGCACCATCATGGCCCGCCGCGTTTGCGCTGACGCCGGAACAGCAAGCCCTGCTCGACGATCCCGCCACTAATGATACGCTGTTGAGCGAAGCCATTGCACTGCAACAAAACGGCTTCGGGTTAGCACTTCAGGCACGCGGGCTATACGAGCGCGACTGCGCAGACTCCCAACTTAAGAATTCGGCACCGCGCGGCATTGAATTACTCGAACAGGCGCTTGAGGATTTTGACAACGCGCAGGCACGACTAGACGAGATTGCAGCACGTTGATGACGGTGTTGTACCATATTGTGCAGCGTGTTGTGCGCCGTTGGTGCGGAGTCGGTGTGATCATGGTCCTGGTGCTATGTTGCGGCATAGCAAACCCGGTCACGGCACAGGATGGCGGCAAGCCCGGCACAACGATCCATGTGGTGCAGCGTGACGAAACACTGTACCGCATTGCGCTGCGTTACGGCACAACAGTCGAAGCGATTGCCGACGCTAACGGCATCACCGACCCGCAATATCTCGCGGTAGGACAGCGCTTGCTGATTCCCAACGCCAACACGACCATCACGGGCACGGTAACGCTGCATGTGGTCAGCCAGGGCAAACGCTGACCACGCTCGCACACGTTTACAACATCTCAATAGATCGTCTTGCCAGCACCAACAATCTACTCAGCCCCAATGCGCTGTATGTAGGCCAGGAACTCGCCGTGCCGGTTGATCCAGAGACCACAACGCCCCCACCGGTCACGCTGCATGTGGTTCAACCCGGTGAAAACGTCGCACGCATCGCCCTGCAATTGGGCGTGACACTCCGCGATCTACTCCGCGCAAATGATTGGCTGTATCCTGCGCCTGTGTCTCCCGGCCAACGCCTCTGGATTCCGCGCGCTGATGCCAGCACGTCCGCGCTACAAGACCTGCCGCTGCCGTTCATATCTCTGGCACTGACACCCGTCCCAGCAATCCAGGGACAAACGATGGGGCTGCGACTGACCACAACCAGCTATGTCACGCTCACCGGAACCTTCATGGGCTATCCGGTGCAAATCGTGACGCAGGATGCCACACAGCATTATGCACTGTTTGGGATTCACGCGTTCGCCAACCAGGGCGTGTATCCGATGGTCCTGACCGCCACTGCCGACGACGGCACACAAACAACGTTCACCACGCTGGTACGGGTGGATGCGGGCGGCTATGGGGCCGAGGAAATCTCACTTGACACCACACAACAAGACCTGCTTAACCCGCAAGTGACAGGCCCGGAATGGGAACGTTTCGCACGGGTAATGAGCAGCTTCACCGCCCAGCGCTACTTTGAGGGCATGATGGGCCTACCCTCCGCCGGAGCCATTTCATCACAATTCGGCACACGGCGGGCGTATAATGGCGGGGTACTCAACACCTTTCACAGCGGGGCAGATTTTGCAACAGGGCCAGGATCACCAATCACTGCGCCAGCGGCGGGGATGGTCGTACTCACTGAAAAGCTGCCGGTGCGCGGCAACTGCACTATTATTGATCATGGGTGGGGCGTGGTCACTGCGTATTTCCACCAAAGCGCGATTTATGTCGCCGTCGGCGATATCGTGAGCGCCGGACAAACCATCGGGGCCGTCGGCTCTACCGGGCGCTCAACGGGACCACATCTGCACTGGGAACTGTGGGTCGGCGGGGTACAAGTCGATCCTATGCAGTGGGTTCAGCGTAATTTTCCCTAACATCATCTATCTATCGAAGGCAAAATCATCATGACCAAACATCACAGCGAACGACCGCCCATCATACCTACACGCGTCTATTCGCGGTCTGAAGTCGCAGAAATCTTGAATGTGAGCTTGAGTACCGTCAAACGGCTACTGGCATCCAGGCAATTACGCGCCAGCCAGCCCGCAGGGCTGCGCCGGGTTTTTATCACCGGGCAGGCGATTCTGGACATGCTCAACGAAAATGAACAAGAGCGCGCGTGAGCAGCATCGCGGGAGTGCGGACCACCATCGTCCCGCACTCCTGCGCCAACACCATGCATCAACCCAGACTTGATCTAATCAAGGACGCCACAGCCACGATCATCGTGATAATAATCACGATAGTCGTGGGACCATTCGCCCCAAGCTGCACCACACCAAAGATCAGCAGCAAAATCAAGCCGATAATCAGCGCCAGCAGCAAACAGCCGCAGCGCACAAGCCACTTCATGCCCATACCAACCACATCGCCAAGATCGTCGATGCGCTGGTTTGTTTCTCGTCCCAACAGCATTTCAATGAAATCCATAACATCACCCCAAAAGTTAACGTGCTGCGAATTCGCCGGGCGTCAGCACCTCATAATCGTGTGTAATCTCCACGCTCGGACGAAGCGTTGCCGACACCGAACAATATTTTTCGTGTGAGAGTTGGATCGCCTTCGCTACGTCGCGGTCCGAAATATCCTCGCCGACCACAATGTAATACAAATGGATCGCGGTATACGGCCAGGGTGGCGTCTCTTGCTGCTGTGCTTCGGCTTCCACTTCTAGATGCACCAGCTTCTTCCGTTTCTTCTGCAAGATATTCACCACATCATACGCCGTACAACCCGTCAGAGATACCAATAGTAATTCGCCGGGCTTCATGCCAACGCCATTTTCCTCATCCGGTTTGGAAAGCACAACCGAGTGCTTGGTGCTATCAGTTCCCACGAATTGCAGTTTTTGAACCCAGGTTACGCGTGATTTTCCCATATTCGCCCTTCACAGTGTTGAATTACTCTAAGCTTCAATTATAGACAGAAGTGCATTTGCAGCCACAAAGCAACCTCTAACGAATTTCTGTTAGAAACACCGCCTGTTTCAAGGTATCATGAAGGATAGAATGCGCAACCTCAGGGTATTTGCTGCATCTAATGGGATGTAACCGAACGCAGTACAAGAGCGAGGACGTTAACATGCCATTGATGGATCAGAACACACAGGAACAAGTACGCAACCTGCTGAGCGCGGTCAACAAATCGGTCACGCTCAAGGTGTTCACCCAAGAATTTGAATGCGGCTATTGTGAGGAAACTCGCCAGATCGCGGAAGAAGTGGCGGCTTTGAATGACCTGGTAGCGGTGGAAGTACATGATTTTGTCGGGGATGAGGCACTTGTCTCAACCTATAAGCTGGATAAAATCCCGGCAATCGTAGTCTTAGGCGCAAACAGCACAGACTACGGCATTCGCTTCTACGGCATCCCATCCGGGTACGAGTTTACATCACTGCTCGAAGCGATCTTGCTTGTCGGCACAGCCACGAATAATCTGGCCGACGATACACTGGCGTTTTTGAACAACCTGGACGAGCCGGTACACTTACAGGTGTTCGTCACGCCCACCTGCCCCCACTGCCCGCGTGCAGTCATGTTGGCGCACCAGCTAGCTTTCGCGTCGGACAAAATAACGGCAGACATGGTAGAAGTATCAGAGTTTCCGCACCTGGGCCAGCGCTACAACGTCATGGGTGTGCCGCGCACGGTGATCAATGAAGACACCTTTATCGAAGGCGCGGCTCCTGAAGTGATGTTGTTGGAAAAGTTAAAGGCCGCTGCAACCCGCTAATCATCGCGCAGCGCAGCGGTTGCAATTTGAATCAGCCTATCCCTGGAACACCAGTGAACGTGTTAAGGAGAGAAAGTAACGATGGGTATCAATATTGAACCGCTGGGCGCTCGTGTACTCGTGAAGCCCATTGAAGGCGAATCGCAGTCCCCTGGTGGCGTGTTGTTGCCAGATACGGCGAAAGAAAAGCCGCAGCAGGGCATGATCGAAGCCATTGGTGATGCAGAAGAAATGGTCACCGATCTGAGCGTGGGCGACCGCGTTCTGTTCCCCAAGTACAACGGCACGGAAATCAAGTACGAGGGCGAGAAGTACCTGTTGATAGACGAAGAAAGCATCCTGGCGCGCATCAAGTAAACGTCAGAGCATCGTTGTTCAACACACGAAGCCGGGAAGCTCACCAGTTTCCCGGTTTTTTCGATCATGCGTGTAATATTACGTCCCCCGGAAACTCTCCCAGATTCACTGGTGACCCTGTGCCGAACAATAGTACAATGATAGCAACACTGCGACTGAGTTTTGGGGAGCGCCTGCCATGACCACGACACCGCCCACACTAGACTTTCGCCCCTCGCCCATTGTGCGTCAGGGGTGGTATGAAGCTGATCCTGACCGGTTGGCTACCAGCGTAGACCATTTCATTGCGCGTGCCGAGATTCCTACGTTTAACGGTTCACTGGTCGGCATCCTGGCTCCGCACGCCGGACACCGTTATTCTGGGCCAGTGGCGGGCTACGCGTTTAAGGCCGTGCAAGGCATGGAGGTCGATCTCGTGGTCATTGCGGGACCATCACATCACCATTTCCCCGGCGTGGTGCTAACAACCGCACACGACGCCTATTGGACGCCGTTGGGCCACGTCCCCGTCGCGCACGACCTGATCGACGCACTCCGGCAGCATATGCCGATCACCGCCCTGCGCGAAGACCCCGAACATGCCATCGAGATCGAACTGCCGTTTTTGCAGCGCGTGTTGGGTGAGTTTCGCTTGCTGCCGCTGGCGTTGATGGATCAATCGCTGGCCCTGGCTCAGCAGCTTGGCGAGGCGCTAGCAGAACTGGTCAGCGGGAAAAAAGTGCTGCTTGTCGCCAGTTCAGACCTCTCCCACTTTTACCCGCAAGCCGTCGCCAACCAACTCGATCAACAGGTGCTTGACGCGGTGAACGCGTATGATCCCGCCGCCGTGATCGCAGCAGAAGCCGACGGGCGCAAAATCGCTTGTGGACATGGCGCGCTGAGTACGATCATGATCGCGGCACAACACTTAGGGGCCAACGCAGCGCAGGTTGTCAACTATGCAACATCCGGCGACGTGAGCCGCGATTACCGTCGGGTAGTAGGCTACGGCGCGGCGCTGTTCTACACTCAAGCCGACGCATAGGTTGTTCATCGCCCACTCAAGACCGGAGATGCCATGTACGCCGAAGTTGCCATAAACCGCCCGCTGCGCCAGACATACCATTACCACATTCCGCCCCATCTGGCGGGGCAGCTTGCACCGGGTCATCTGGTGAAAATCAGCTTTGGCACAGGGCAGACCACCGGCGTGATGGTGGGGCTGCACGACAGCACGCCCGTTCCCAAAACCAAACCCATCCTCGAACGGCTCGACCCGGAGCCAGTCCTCACACGCGCACAGTTGCAGTTAG